>JBAVVQ010000647.1:0-26898 GCA_049697375.1 Rhodomicrobium sp. | reverse complement strand
GCTTTCTGGTCTTAGGAACGCATACTCTACTCTTACGCTTTTGCCTCTGGACTTCGGCTATGGACTCAAGCCCGAGCGGTAACTCGGGATGATTAAGGATTCGTGCCAATAATTCACTCCTTTCGCTTTTGACATTGAATCTCCCTTTTTCCGAACGGGCGAGCGGGATTAGAGCTGATTCGTTGCGTGGGCGCAACACAGCTACAAAAAAATGTCACAGATTAGTGCCATGGCTGAAATTGCCGCATTCCACCACATCCTGACCATATCCACACATAGAACATCATGCGAACACCCGCCTTCGAGCGGGTGCCAAAAGAGTGCCAAAACCCTGTAAGTGATTGAAATCCAAGGCGCTGCGTCGTGGGTGTAAACCAGATGCTCTACCGCTGAGCTACACGCGCAGTTGGTGCCTATACACAGCGGACGATCGCGCTTCGTCAAGCTTTTTTGGCGGCCCTGAGCCTAAGCGCCGAAAAACGTCTCATAGAGGAGCACGGCGTTCAGAACGAGGATGAGGCCGGTGCTCGCCGTCGCAAGAACACGCGTCAGCCGTCCATTGGCGAACCGGCCCATGATCAGCTTGTCGCTCGACAGGATTACGAGAGCGATCATTGGCACAGGCAGGGTGAGGCTGAGGATCACCTGGCTCACCACAAGCGCTTTCGTCGCGCCGACGCCCATCGCGACCACCACGAAGGCGGGCGCCATCGTTACGAGCCTTCGCATCCAGACCGGAATCCTCCGTTGGATGAAGCCTTGCAAGATGATCTGGCCCGCCATGGTGCCGACGACCGAGCTTGAGATCCCGGAGGCGAGGAGGGAGATCAAGAAAGCGACGGCGGCGCCCGCGCCCAATAGAGGGGTCAGCGTGTGATAGGCTGTTTCGATTTCCGCAACGTCGGAGTGGCCGGAGTTGAAGGCGGCGGCGGCCATGATGACCATGGCCAAATTGATGGCTCCCGCCACAAAAAGCGCCGCGACAACCTCCCGGTTTGAGAAACGGAGCACTCTTTCACGCTCTGCATCCGACGAGAGCCTGGCGCGCGACTGCGTGAGCGCCGAATGCAGGAATATCGCATGGGGCATGACGGTTGCGCCGACGATGCCGACCGCAATCATCAAGGCGTCACCGTCTGCGATCCGTGGCGTGATCAAGCCGTGGCCGGCGGCGCGCCAATCGACAGGCACGATGAACAATTCGATCAGGTAGCAGATGCCGATGATTGCGACGAAAGCGCCGATCGACAGTTCGATCCTGCGGAAGCGCGACCCGCCGAACATCAAAATCGCGTAGGTTAAAATCGCGGTGGCGGCCATGCCGGAGAGCAGCGACATCCCGAACAGCAGCGAGAGCCCGATCGAGCCTCCGAGAAACTCGGCCAGATCGGTCGCCATCGCGGCGATCTCGCTCGCTATCCACATCAAGATGGGGATAGGCTGTGGAAAACATGCTCGCGAAAGCTCGGCCAAATTCCGCCCGGTAACGATGCCAAGCTTGGCCGAAAGCGCCTGAAACAGCATAGCTACCAGGTTCGCAGCCAGCACCACCCACAACAGGCTATAGCCATATCTCGCCCCAGCCTGGATGTTGGTGGCGAAATTGCCCGGATCGATATAGGCAATCGAAGCGACGACAGCCGGGCCGGTAAATAGCCACGTGGTCGCAATTCTGCTGCGGCGCCCCGCGATCGCCTCACGCAGAGCCGTCCCTATGCCGCTTTCGAATGCCATGCTGGCGTGACCCTGTACTTCCGCTTGCATTTTTGATCTCCGCCAAAAATATATAGCATATGCTATAATGCGTTGCATGAGCTAATCAAGGGGTCACGCTAAAGTTGATCGGGGCTGAATTTCGATGAGGAGCGGCCTGCGATCTGCTAATTTTATGCGAGTCACGATGACACGGCGTTTTCCACATGCCAGGATACAGAAGAACCGACACCCTGATATCCGCTGACATCCAGTCCGAAAGTTTCCGGCAAAACCGGCAGGCGCGGCGGCTGGAACTGGTGGAGGACTATGTCGAACTGATCGACGATTTGCTTTCCGCGCGGGGCGAGGCGAGGCAGGTCGACATTGCGGAACGGCTTGGCGTCGCCCAGCCGACCGTCGCAAAGATGCTGAAACGCCTGACCGAGGACGGGCTTGTCTCGCAACAGCCCTATCGCGGCGTTTTCCTGACGCCCATGGGGCAGCGCCTTGCGGCAGAAGCGCGAGATCGTCATCGCGTTGTCGAAGCCTTCCTGGTCGCGCTTGGCGTTAGCGCGGACACAGCGCGGCGCGACGCTGAGGGGATCGAACATCACGTCAGCGCCGAGACGCTGGATGCGTTCCGCGCCTTCGCCCAACTTCACGCTAAGTAGCACGCGCGGCGGCTACTTTTCCCCAACATACACTCGTACGCCCCGCGGGAAGTCCTGACCCACTTGCTGCGGGCTCCGACAGGACTTCCCGCGGATAAGGCGTACTAGCAACATGTTGATTCTAATACAGCTTATCCGAGGCAGGTTCGCTCGAGCGATCGCGGCTATTGGGGCGCCAACTTGCCTCGGGCTGTACCGGGCGGCGGGTTACCCGTTGACGACAACGCTTCCGATCGGGAAAGGTGGAGCGGGGTAGCAAGAGGGACAATCAGTGCTTGGTGTTGGCGTTTCTGCCGAAGTCTTCTCCGGCGTTGCTGTGGCGATGTCGATGTACAGCCTATGGCGCACCTCGCTCCAGCGGGCCAATATGCGCGTTTTCGTCTCGCCGCTCATCCGATACGCATCGCCGTATCAGAACAGCGTTTTCGAAGTTTTCGAAATTCCGCTGACTGTCATCAACGAGGGAGCGCAGACGGGGACTATCCTGTCTTTCGATCTTGAAGTGACCAACGCCCAAAATGGGGTATCCAAGTTCTTCTACAGCGCCGGGCTCGGTCCATGGAGTCTGGCCAGGGTCAAAGGCGAGGGCTTGACGCCGTTTACGCCCGTATCGCTAACCGGACGTTCCTCCCAATCCGAGACGATACTGTTTTACGCCAGAAACGATTCCCGGGTGATGCAAATCGTCGAGGCGCCGACGCAATACCGGTTTGCCATTACGCCTCAGGCAGTTCAGGGTCCTGCTCTTTTGCGCCGGAAGCCGAAACCGCTCATGTTTGAGATGACGCTGCCGTATCTTGATCATCGCGCGTTTACGAGCGGGGGCGGCACCCTTCCCATGCATAACGCAAGCTAGAGTGCGTCCGGGAAAGTGTGAAGCGGTTTTCCGATAAGACGCACGATAAAACAAAGAGTTAGAGCGCGCTTTTGATTTCATCAAAAGCGGATACGCTCTAGCGCGTAAAGGCCATTCGATTGGCCGGCATTCTCACGAAAGCTGCCGAATTGAAAAGCTAAGGCGGGTTGTGTTCAGACGCCCTCACTTCCCTTCGTCATCCCCGAAACGCCGCAAGGCGTTATCGGGGATCGTCTCAGGCGCTGGCGCCCGTTATGATCCCGGATAAGCGCTGAAGCGCTTTCCGGGACGACGACACACAGGGACTCAACAGGGTCACAAAAATCTCAACCGGCTCTAGGCTGCGGATTTGTTCCCGTCTTTCAGAGCTGTCAGGCCTACATTCTGCTCTACGCTCTTGTAGAACGCGATCCACTGGGCCGTCACGGCTTCCGGCGTGAAGCCTTGGCTGTAGGTCTCGAAGCCGTTCGCGATGAGGCTTTGTCTCAGGGTCTCATCTGAAAGGACGCGGGCCAGGGCTTCTCTCAACGCCGCGACGTCGTCGATCGGCGTGAGCAAACCATTGACCCCGTCGACAACATGGGCGGCAGGTCCCGCGCTGGCGCAGGCGACAAGCGCCGTTCTGGCGGCCCACGCCTCAAGGATCACGTTGCCGAAAGGCTCGTATCTTGAGGGCAGAACGCAGATGTCTGCGGCCCGCAAAAGCGCGGACCGGTCTGTGCGCCATCCAAGAAAGCGAACCCGCTCCGCAATCCCCAAATCCGCCGCCAGCTTCTCCAGCTGGACCTGAAGCGGCCCGTCGCCTGCGAGCCAAGCCACGCAGTCTGGCAAATCCTTGACGGCGTAGAGGAACGTATCAAGGCCCTTCTTTTGATGCAGGCGCGAGAGCGTGAGCAGCACCTTTGCGCCGGGCGGCGTGTTCAGCGTTGCCCGATCAAGCGGTGGCAAGGGCGTTATCACGGGAAATGTCGGGATGTAGTGCGCCCGATCCGCGGGAACGCCGTTCTTCACCATGTGAGCCACGATATCGCGGGTTACTCCCACCAAACGCTCGCAGCTCCGAAAGTGGTTCGGATCGTAATAGCCGCCAAACCAGCCGATCACAGGCACGGGCGCCTTTGGGGCAAGGCTTGCGGCGCGGCGCATCCAGGTCTGCACGATTGTCGGTTTTTCGCGCGCTATGAGGCCACGGATCATAAAGCGCTGCGCAGGCGCAAAGGGAACACGCAAGGGCGCGGGCGCCATTCTGATCCCCAGCGCCTTCAACTCTGCGAACCGCGACGCCTCCTCCTGCATGACCACGCATTGATCGATGCCCGCTTCATTGAGCTTCGTGATGACATCGCAGGCATAGGTTTCTGCGCCGCCATTAGCCCTGCTCGTCATAATTTGAAGAATGCGCATTGTCGTAGCTTTGCTTTATGCCGCTGCTCGCGCCGTGGACTTGTCGCTGAGAGTTGAGAGGACGATTTCCGCCGCCTTGCCGCTCGGCGTTCCTTCCGGCAGGAACATTTTCTCGCGGATTTTAGCGAGCGCGGCGATCTGGCTGGCCCGCTCGGGCGTGTCTTTCAAGAGAGGAGCAAGCGCGGCGCTGAGCTTAGCGGGCGTGCAATCTTCCTGGATGAATTCCGGAAATGCGTTCGCGCCAAGCACAAGGTTTGCCAGCACCACAGAATGCACTTTCAGGAGAAACCGCAGCCGCGCCGCGACCGGGTCGACCCGATAGGCGACAACCATCGGCGCGCCCGTAACGCCGAGTTCGAGCGTGACCGTGCCGGAGGCCGCGAGCGCGGCCTGCGCCAGTTTGAACGCGGTGAACTTGTCGCTTTCCCCTTCGACAAGATGCGGCTGTTGCGGCCACGCCGGGAGCGCCTGCTCGATCAGCCGACGCACCGAGGATACCGCCGGTATAATGACCTCGAAGGGGCCAGCCTTTTCGCGCAAAGCCCCGAGCGTTTCCCCGAACGGCGCCATCAGACGCGAAACCTCCGACGGGCGGCTGCCCGGCAGCACGAGGAGGACGGGCAGGCCAGACCTTAGCCCAAGCCGGGAACGGAGAGCCTCAGTGTCCAGTCCGTCGATCCAGGGCGCTCGCTCGATGAGGGGATGACCAACATAGGTACAAGCTGGGCCCCCCAAGCGCGCATGCGCCTCAGGTTCAAACGGCAGAAGCGCGAGAAGGTGATCGACATAGGGCCGCATCTTGCGGGCGCGCCCTGGCCGCCAGGCCCAAACGCTGGGGCTCACATAGTCGATGATGGGGATCGAGGGGCGACGCTGGCGGATGCGTTTTGCGATGGGATGCGTGAACTCGGGGCTGTCGACGATAACGACCGCGTCGGGGTTGAAGGCAAGCGCCGCATCCACTGTGCGATAGACGCGCCGGACGAGCTTCGGCAGGCGGGCGAGAATCGTGGCAGGTCCCATGACCGCGACATCGGAGAGCGGAAAAATCGAGGGAAGCCCGGCCGCTTCCATGTGCTCGCCGCCCACGCCGGCGAATGCGAAGGCGTCCGCGTCAGCTTTCGCCTTCAGCGCCTCAATCAGTTTGCCGCCGAGCACGTCGCCGGAATGTTCCCCAGCCACAATGAAGATGCGTTTTGTTTGAGACATCCCTCGCCAGTCTTTCCCCGCTCAGACTTCGCCGGACACGCCAACGGATCACCCCGTCATCCCGGCCAAGCGAAGCGCGAGCCAGGATCGCAAAAAGAGCGGCGCTTCGATTTTGTTACGATCCCGGATAAGGCTGCGCCTTTCCGGGATGACGGAGGCGTCGATCCGTTGGCCAGATCAGCGAACGTGCTCTTCCATCACCTCCGGGGATGAGGCGCCATAGAGGAAAAGGCCGAATCTATCGGCTTTTTCCACAAGCTCCTGCTGATCCGCCAGTAAAACCGCCCCCGCTGCGACGGCAATTCCCGCGAGCCCGGCCTCTGAAGCAAGTTCTATTGTGCGAGGCCCGATGACCGGCATGTCGAGACGCAAATCCTGGCCGGGCTTTGGCGCTTTCACGAGGACACCTTTGCGCGACTTGAAACCCCAGTTGTTCAGGTCACGGCAGCGGCGGAGCATCGAATCCGTGCCTTCCGCCGCTTCGACCGCAAGCACGTATTGCCGTGCGACGACGGCGCCCTGCCCTATGTCGAAGGAACCCAGCGCTCGCGCCACCCGGAAGCCAAGCCTGATGTCCTCCATCGTGGCCGCATCCGGCGATACCGCAGAAAAAGCGCCGGGCGGAGCGAGGAGCCGGGGCGCCACCTCGTGAACGCCCGCCACTTCAAATCCTAGTCCCTCGAAAAAACGGGCGACGCGCCGCAGCACGGCGTCATCGCCTCCTTTGAAGAGGCGCAGGAGTTGGGGGAGATGACGGAAAAAGCCTGTATCGAGCTTCAGCCGGAAAAGATTGGGGCGTCGCAGGCTCCCGACCAGCACGATGCGCCGGCACCCTTCCCCGCGAAGCGTGCGAAGAGTAAACCCCACTTGGCCGATCCCGGCATACGCATGAGGAAAGCGTTCGATGCCGGTGGATGCGTTTCCTGTGAGCCCGATAATAAAAGGGCTATATCCGCTTGTTCGAGCGGCCTCGGCGACGGCCACGGGGAGAGAGCCGCCCCCCGCGATGATCCCGATTCGCGAGGCTTGCGGCGAGCGTTCAACCCACTTTTGGCCCTGACTTTTTTGCGTGCCCAGGGGCATCACGCCTGGTTGCGTGGAACGCAGAAGGAGCGATCCGTTCTCGCCCGCATGAAAGCGACGATGCGCTGCACCGGCGCGTCTTCAGGGAACATCTTCTCCACGTCGTCGAGCCGCTCCTGCAGCGTTCCCTGCTGGGAAAACAAGAGCCCGTAAGCTTTACGCAACGTGTGAATCTGCTCGCGATCGAAGCTCTGCCGCTTGAGGCCGACATAATTGAGGCCCGCGAGGCTGGCGCGGTTTCCAAGCACCATGCCGAACGGAATAACGTCACTCTCGACGCCCGACATTCCGCCGACGAAGGCATAAGCGCCGATGCGCACAAATTGATGCACCGCGCAAAGGCCCCCCAGGATGGCGTGATCTTCCACGGAAACGTGCCCGGCGAGCGTTGCGTTATTGACGAGGATGACATGATTGCCGATCTGGCAATCATGTGCGACGTGGGCGCCGGCAAGGAACAGGCCGTGGCTGCCGACGCGGGTCACGTGGCCGCCGCCTTCGGTGCCGCCATTCATGGTGACGTGCTCACGAATGGTCGTGAATGGCCCGACAACCAGTTCGCTGCGTTCGCCGCGGTATTTCATATCCTGCGGAGGGCCGCCAACGACCGCGAAGGGGTGGATTTCGCAGCCCTCGCCGATATCCGTCCTGCCTGTGACAACGGCGTGGGAGTGGATCTTCGCGTTCTTGCGGAGCGTGACGTGAGGACCGATGACTGCGAACGGCCCAACCTCCACGCCTTCTTCCAGTACCGCCCCCCGGTCAATAGCCGCCGCCGGATGCGCCATCATCTCGGTCATGGATCGTTTATCCGTTCTCTTGGGAGGGGGAGGAATTCTGCCCCGAATCGACGATCATCGCGCTGATCTCGGCTTCTGCGACGACTTGGCCGTTGACCATCGCCTTCCCTTCGAAACGCCAGACACGCCCGCGATTGCGCCTTTTGGTCATGTGGTAGTGCACCGTATCGCCGGGCAGAACAGGACGGCGGAAACGCGCGCGGTCGATCGACATGAAGTAAACGAGCTGCGGCTCGTAAGACGCGGCGAGATTCGCAACACACAGCGCCCCCGCGGTCTGAGCCATCCCTTCAATCAGGAGCACGCCCGGCATGACCGGGAAGTTCGGGAAGTGGCCCTGGAAAAACGGCTCGTTGATGGTGACGTTCTTGATGCCGACCGCCGAACTATCGCCGTCCATATCCACAATCTTGTCGACGAGCAGGAATGGATAGCGGTGCGGCAGCAGTTTCAGGATGCGTAGGATATCGGCAGTGCCGAGTTCCTTTTTCTCAGCCTGCGCCTCACCTTCTGTATTGGTCTCGGTTTTCTGCCACATAACCCTAGTTCTAATCGTTGGAGTCGCCTGGGCCATCGGCCGCCGCCTTGCGTCTGGCCAGCCGCTTGAGGAGCGCGATTTCCCGCGCCCACGCGATCATCGGCTTCGCGGGATAGCCGCCCCACCGTTCCCTGGGCGGAATATCGGAGGCGATCCCGCTCTGTGCGCCAACCTGGGCTCCTGCGCCGATGCGGATATGCCCGACCGTCCCGCACTGCCCGCCCATAGCCACAAAGTCTTCCAGAATCGTACTGCCCGATATGCCTGTTTGCGCAGCGATCACACAGTGACGGCCAATAACCACGTTATGGGCGATTTGAACGAGGTTGTCGATCTTCGTGCCCTCGCCGATAATGGTGTCCTTCAGCGCGCCGCGATCGATCGTTGTGTTGGCGCCGACCTCGACGTCGTCCTGGACGATCACGCGTCCGACCTGGCGCACTTTGTAATGCCCGGACGGACCCATTGCAAAGCCGAAACCATCCTGGCCCAGCCGCGCGCCTGCGTGAATGATGACGCGGTTGCCCATCAAAGTGTGCGTAACCGATGCGCCGGGACCCACGAAGCAATCGCGGCCCACGGTCACGCGGTAGCCGATCACCGCCCCTGCCGCTATCCGCGAGCCGCGCCCGATCTGCGCTTGCGGCCCGATGATGGCGCCCGCCTCGACGAACGCCCCGTCCTCGATCCGCGCAGTTTCGTCGATGGCCGTCGCGCCGCCGCCCACTTTCGGATGTCCCGCATCCGGAAAGAACATCTCCAACGATTTCGCAAATGCGCGGTAAGGGTCGCGGGAGATGAGCGGAACCGATGTCGCCGGAACGCGGCTTGCGTGCTCGGCGGAGACAAAAACGGCCGCCGCCCCGGTTTGCTTCAGCGCGGCGAGATATTTGCGGTTATCGAGGAAGGAAACATCCGAGCCGCCCGCGACGTCGAGCGCCTTGACCGAGCGAATCCACCTTCCTGCCTCTGCTGTCGAGATCTCCGGGATCTCGGCGCCAGCGTAAGAAGCAAGCTTGGAAAGAGAGAATGGCCCCGCTGGAGCCCAAAAGCCAGGATGATCCATAATTCGCTACGCAATGAAAAGGCTAAGCGAGCTTTTGCCCGCCTAGCACCGTCTTAAACCAGATATCGGATGCACGCCACGACCAATGGTCTCTTAGAACTTCGTCGCAGCGCCAAATCTAAACACCTGCGTTTGATCGAAATTCTCCTTCAGGAGGGCATAACCGAAGTCTGCGCGAAGCGGCCCGATCGGGGAATTCCAAATCAGGCTCGCGCCAACCGATGCGCGGATCGCATCTGAGTCATCGACGAGGGTGCAAGGCGAATACGGGACGCCGGCTGCAAAGCAATTCCCCCCATGCCTGTTGATATAGGCGTTTGCGAGCTTCTGCGCATCCGTACCGTAGAGTGTGCCGGCATCGGCGAAGATGGCGCCCCCGAAGCCGAGGTCATCGGGCACGAAGGGCAGCGGGAATCTGACCTCGGCTGTGGTCGCCCAGAAGGTCTTGCCGCCGAGCGGATCGCCGGTTACAGGATCACGGGGGCCGATGCCGGACGGAGCGAAGCCACGGATCGTCTCGCCGCCTTTGAAAAAGTCATCCACCGTCCTGACATACTGCCCGTTCCAGCCCTCGATGTTTCCGCCAATGGCGCGGCCCACGAGCGTGATCTCTTTCGTTATCGGATAATACGCCCTGCCCTCCGCGACGGAGCGCAAGTAGTCGACAGTGCCGCCTACGCCTGCGAGATCCTGAGCGAACGAGAAGTAAAAGCCGCGCGAGGGATTCTTGCGGTTGTTACGCGTATCATAGATGAGCGAGTAGCCAACCGAGGAGGTGATTGCAGTACCGGCGACTTCCCTCACAGCAAGCGGCGCGGTCGTCTCCAGATTATAGATATCTTCGAAGATGAAGGTGTAGTTTGTATTCAACCAGAGGTTATCGAGAAGCGCGAAGCCGAGTCGAAGGCTGCCGCCGGTCCTCAGATCCTCGTAACCTGCATCGGTATAGCCGGACGAGGCCGTGTAGTTTGCATTCCGGGCGAAGACGTCGACGCCGAAAGACATGTTCCGGTCAAGGAAGCGAGGCTCGGTCCAGCTCACATCCGCGCCGCCGCTCACGAAGCTTCCCGTCACCTTTACCTGCAGATACTGGCCGGTGCCGAGGAGATTTCGCTCGCTGTAGGATACTTCGCCAATGACGCCTTCAGCCGACGAGTAGCCCGCTGCGAACGACAGCTCGCCCGTCGATTGCTCTTCGAGAGCCACATTGAGAATGACGCGGTCGGGAGCAGAGCCTGGCTCCTTATTGACTTTCACGTCTTTGAAGAACCCAAGGTTGATCAGTCGCTGGCGAGCCTGATCCACCATGATCTTGTTGTAGGCGTCGCCCTCGGCGACACGAAACTCGCGCCGGATCACATAGTCTTCGGTCCGGTAGTTGCCGACGATATTGATGCGTTCAATGTAGACGCGAGGCCCTTGCTCAACCACGAAGACAACCGAGATGGTGCGCTTCACCGGGTCGCGATCAATTCTTGGGCGGACTTGGCCGAAGGCATAGCCCTGCTCGGCGACAGCGACCGTGAGCGCTTCCGCAGTCTTATCGATAAGCTCGGCGTTATAGATATCGCCGGGATTGGCGAGCAGACGGCCACGCACAGATTCTGCATTGAAGGTCGGGAGCGTTGATTCGATGTCGACGCCGCCGAAGTAGTAGAGCTGTCCTTCGTCCACCGTGAATGTGAGGAAGAAGCCTTTGCCTTCGCGATCGACGTCAGCGACAGCCGAGACGACCCGCATATCCGCGTAGCCGTTTTTGATGTAATAACGGCGCAGAAGCTCGCGATCCAGGTTGAAGCGATCGGGGTCGTAAACAGACGTCGGCTTCAGGAAGTCCAGAATGCTCGACTCGGTCGTTGTTATGATGCCGCGCAATTCAGTGTCGGAGAACGCCTGATTGCCGATGAAGTTGATCCCGACCACCTTGGTCTCGGGGCCTTCGCGGATTTCGAAAACAAGATCGATTCGATTGTTGTCGAGTTCGATGATTTGGGCGTCGACCTGGGTCGCGTAGTAGCCCTGCCTCCGGTAAACATCGAGAACACGTTGGACGTCAGCCTGGACGCGGGCGCGAGTATACATCGAGCGCGCCTTAAGCTGGACCTCCTGAGAAAGAGTGTCGCTTTTGACCTCGGTGTTTCCCTCGAACGCAACGCGGTTGATCAGAGGATTTTCAATGACGGCTATGACGACGACGCCGCCTTCCAGGTTGATGCGGACATCCTGAAAGAGCCCCGTCGCAAAAAGAGCTCTTAGGCTTTCGTCAGCCTTGAACGAATCGTAACGCTGCCCGGCAGTGAACGTGAGATAGGATTTTACGGTTTCAGGCTCGATCCGCTTGTTGCCGACGACCCGTATATCGCGGATTGCGGCACCCTGAGCGAATGCCTCTGTTGGGTGGATCGCCCCAACTGCGATGGTCACCGTCATCACAGCTGCGAGTACCACGAGGGCCGCTTGAACCCTTCGAATTATGCTCGTGCGAAGCATCGATCTAGTTGCCCCTATAACGCCGGATCCCCACCACAGCATTTCCAATTTGCCAAAAACTAGCATTTTGTGTCGCCAGGGTGGCTCGCCCCATCATTCGTTTTCGTTTCCTGAACGCCTGTTGCCCCCCGGCATCATACATTCAGGAGAACTCCGTCTCCTTACGCTATCACTATTTCACGCAGTTTTACGTTGTCTTCCGTAGGTCTGCTTTACGCTTTCTTACGGCTTATTTACGGCAAACGCTCTCGGCCTTTTTGGCGGGCGCTGGACCGCGCGAGAGATCGGCGATGTTATTCCAAGTCACGAAAACCATTAGCATAAGAAGTAAAATGAATCCAAATTGAAAACCGATTTCTTGCGCTCTCTGGTTCAATGGACGGCCGAGTATGGCTTCTGCGCCATAGAACAAAAGGTGTCCGCCATCGAGAACCGGTATGGGAAATAGGTTGAAAAGCCCGACACTTACCGAAATGAACGCAATGAGCGGGATGAGATTGACGAATCCTTCCGACGCAAAACTTTTTGCCACTTCTGCGATCTTCACCGGGCCGCCAAGCGAGCTGGCGCAAGCATTCCCGCGAATCAGTTGATCGAAGAACTGGAAAGGCCCCTGCATGATTCGCCACGTCTGCTCAAACCCGATGCCAAGCGCTTCGAACATCCCGGCGCTGACAACTTGCACATCATCCCGCTTGTTTGCGCCGACAACACCAAGTCTCCCGACACATTCTCCCTCGGTTAGCTCCGGGGTCGCCACGAAGTTCAAGAGCTTTCCTCCCCGATCGACTCCTATGTCGATGGGGGATCGAGCATTGAGCTTCACTGACATGCTGAAATCCTCGAAGCTTTTGACGGGCTTCCCTGCGATGGAGACAATCCTGTCTCCGGCCTCGAGCCCAGCCTTCGCGGCGGGCGTGTCAGGTTCCACGCAGGTGATTCGCGCTTCCTGATGGACGATTCCCATAGCCAGGGTTAAGCCGGCGAAGATGACGACGCCCAAAAGGAAATTCGCGAACGGCCCCGCCAGCACAATGAGAACGCGCCGCCAAAGCGCGGACGTATGAAAATTGCCCTTTCGCTGCTCGGGAGTTAGCGTATCGAGCTCCTCGGCGGACGGCAGGCTGGCGATACTCTCGTCGCCCTTGAATTTGACGTAGCCGCCAAGCGGAATCCAGGCAAGCCGCCAGCGCGTGCCGCTGCGGTCATGAAACCCGGCGATCTCGGGCCCGAAGCCAATCGAGAACGTTTCAACCTCGATCCCCAAGGCCCGCGCCGCCAAAAAATGCCCGAGCTCGTGGACGAGGACAACCACGCCCAGCACCACCAGAAAGGGCACAGTCCACCAGAAGACCTGGGTGAATGCGAACGACAAGTCCTGAGGCATCATAGAGGTAACCTTCCGGGCAGGCCGGCGCTTGGCCTGTTGCGGCGCGCCAGCTTCTCAACGTGGGACCATGAAACGGGAAGACGCTCGAAGAAGCACCAAATAGGAAGCTTCATCGTATACTTAAACAGGAACAGAATATGCGGAGGCGGCTGCAGAAGCGCCAGATTGCTCGAGAAGAGCTGTCTTCGCAATTTCACGAGCGCGGCTATCGAGATACATGACCGCGTCCAGGCTGTCGGGGAGCACGCCCGAAAGTTCGGATGCCGCCTTGCTCAGCGTGCGCTCGACCAGCGCAGCGATACCCATGAAAGGCGTCGACTTATTGAGAAACGCCTCGACGGCGATTTCATTCGCCGCGTTGAGGACGGTGGGCGCGGCTCCCCCTGCCCTCAGCGAATCTTTTGCGAGCCGCAGAGCGGGGAAGCGAGCCGGGTCCGGTTCGTCGAAGGTCAAGGCGCCCGCGGCGGCGAGGTCCAGCCTCTTGAAATCAGCCCTGAGGCGGCTTGGCCACGCCAGGCTGTAGGCTATCGGGGTCCGCATGTCAGGCAGGCTCGCCTGAGCGATGACGGAGCCGTCGCTGTAATAGACGAGCGCGTGGATGATGG
Organism: Rhodomicrobium sp.; assembly: GCA_049697375.1. GTDB lineage: Bacteria > Pseudomonadota > Alphaproteobacteria > Rhizobiales > Rhodomicrobiaceae > Rhodomicrobium. Next base: position 13,091 of record JBAVVQ010000647.1, on the reverse strand, counting down.
ATTGCGGATGGATCACCGCTGAAAGCTGATCGGCTTCCACATTGAAAAGGTGAAAGGCTTCGATGAGTTCGAGCCCTTTGTTCATCATCGTGGCGCTGTCGATGGTGATTTTCTGGCCCATTGTCCAGTTCGGATGTTTGAGAGCGTCTTCGGGGCGCGCCGCCGCGATTTGCTCGACTGTCCAGGTGCGGAAGGGGCCGCCCGAAGCCGTGAGAACAATCTTCTCGACATGTTCGCACCCGAGGCTGTCCAGCGACTGGAACACCGCCGAATGCTCGGAATCGACCGGAATCAGGACCGTGCCGCAGCGCGCCCTTTCCTTCATGAAAAACGCCCCCGCCGAAACGAGGCATTCCTTGTTCGCAAGCGCGACCGTCGTGCCCTGATGGAGGGCCGCCAATGTGGGCGCCAGGCCGGCGGAACCAACAATCGAGGCCATGATAAGATCGGCGGGCCGGGCGCCAGCCTCGACCAGCGCCGCTTTACCAGCTCCGGATTCGATGCCCGTTCCCTGAAGGAGCAGGCGAAGCTCTTCCGCCATGGTTTCATCGGCGAGCGCCGCATACTCGGCCTTCAACGCAATCGCGAGACTCGCCAACGTCTTGGCGTTCCGATTTGCCGTTAGCGCGACGGCCTGGAAACGATCAGGATGGAGGGCGAGGAGGTCGCAGGTATGCTGCCCGATCGTGCCCGTCGCTCCGAGCACGCTTACGCGCTTCGTTTCGCCCGCACCCTCCAACTCCCCGATGGAGCCCTGCCCGTTCTTTTTCATCGTCGCTCCACTCTTGCCCGCGGATTAGCGCTCACCAAACCAAGAGCGCGCGTCCCGGCTTCGACCAATCCGCCGCCGCTGCGATGAGGCCGGCTCCAATCGCTGCAAAAACAAGCCCGTCGAGGCGGTCCAGCACCCCGCCATGTCCGGGAATAAGTCCGCTCGAATCCTTGACCCCGAAAAAGCGCTTGATGAAAGATTCTCCAAGGTCGCCGCCCTGGGAGATGAGGGCGAGCACAACGCTGAGCGCCGCCACTGTAGGGATCGACGTATGCCCGAACCATGCGGCGAAAAGCACGCCCGCAATACAGGCGAAGACCGCCCCGCCGATGAAGCCGGACCACGTTTTGTTTGGCGAGATTTTCGGGGCGAGCTTAGGGCCGCCGATCAATCTGCCCGAAAAAAACGCGCCCGTATCCGCGGACCATACAACGAGGAACAGGTAGAGGATGGCATGGAATCCATAGTCCGGGTCCTCGCGGATCGCGATCAACGCGATCGCAGGAAGACCGGCATAGTAGACCCCGGCTGCCGACCACCAAGGATCGCTCCGATAATCCAGCCGTTGATGGAAGCGGAAGGCCAGCCATGTCGCGACTATAATGATCAGGACGGCGGCCGCAGTGTAATGCTTCAAAGTGAAATAGCCTGCGGCGATAATCGCAGCGGATTGAATTGCGAAAATCCCATCGATCCCGGCGCCGCGGACCACGCGTCCCCACTCCCAGCTCATGAGCGTCGCTGCGAACAGGATCAGCGCTGCGAAGGTCTGCGTCCCTGCATAGGTCAGCGCAAGCGTCAGCGCCACCAGAATGAGCGCTGAGTTTATCCGGAGAACCAGCTCTGAACTGACAGGCTTTGCCATTGTCCTTCGCCGTTAAAGGGAGCCCGCAAGGTAACGCGAGCGCTACCCGGCAAGTCCGCCGAAACGGCGCTCACGCTGCTGGTAAGATGCGATCGCACTTTCCAATGTCTGTCTTGTAAAGTCAGGCCAGAAATTATCAACGAATAAAAATTCGGTATAGGCGCACTGCCACAAGAGAAAATTACTTATACGCTGCTCGCCGCTCGTTCGGATAAGCAAATCGGGATCTGGAATGCCGGCCGTGTAAAAGTGTTCCGCCAAAGTGTCGTGGGTAATGGAGTCGGCGGCAAGCTCGCCCGATTCCACCCGCTGAGCCAAGCGCTTAGCGGCGTGCACGATCTCATCGCGCGCCCCGTAATTGAAAGCGATGATAAGCTGCAGGCCGTCGTTGCCGCTCGTCAGCGCGACTGCGTCGCGAAACATGGTGAGGAGGTCAGGCGGCACTCCCTCCTCTGAGCCAATAACACGCACCTTGATGTTGTTTTGGTGAAGCTCGGCCAAGTCGCGACGAATGAAGCGGCGCAGAAGCCCCATCAGGTATTCGACCTCGCGGGGAGGCCGCTTCCAATTCTCGGACGAAAAGCTAAAAAGCGTGAGATGGCCGATCCCCATATCCGCGGCGGCCCGGACGCATTCCCGCGTGCTTTCGACGCCGCGGCGGTGGCCTTCCATGCGAGGCAACCCTCTTTGCGCCGCCCAGCGGCCGTTGCCGTCCATAATGATAGCGATATGTTTTGGGTAAGGACGCTCATTGCCGAGCACAAAAGCCTGTTCCTGCAATCTCACTCTTGGCCACCCATTATTCCCTCGCAGTCAATCCGCGCTCTCTAACCCATATAGAAGGACAATAAAGCAAACCTAATTATCTCTGAGCGGTTTTTCCCAATCGCAGGCGGGTGTGGCGAATTTTTGAGAGCCTGAGCCCGTCGAGCTTGCTTTGAGCAAACTACACCTGCATGATTTCCTGCTCCTTCCCCGACAAGAGCCCATCGATCTCCTTGATGGTTCGGTCTGTCAGATCTTGAACCTTGGTGTGAAGCGAACTGCTCTCGTCCTCGCTGATTTTGCCGTCTTTCTCGAGTTTCTTGATCTGATCCATACCGTCCTTGCGAACGTTCCTTGCGGCGACGCGACCCTGCTCGGTGTACTTTCTCGCAATTTTCACGAGTTCCTGGCGCCGTTCCTGATTGAGTTCCGGGATCGGCAAGCGGAGCGTCAGCCCATCGACCACCGGGTTAAGGCCCAAGTCCGACTCACGAATCGCCTTGTCGACCGCATGAAGATTGCTTTTGTCCCAGACCTGAACCGTGATCAGGCGCGGCTCGGGAGCGTTGATCGAAGCCACCTGGTTAATTGGCATTTTTGCGCCGTATGAGGTATTCACCATTAGAGGATCGAGAAGGGTCGTGCTCGCGCGGCCCGTTCTGAGGCCACCGAACTCCGACTTGAGCGAGCTCACGGCGCCTTTCATGCGCTTCTCAATTTCCTTGATGTCGAAATTGCCGGCTGCCATCTCCGTCCCCTTATATTCTTGAGGCTAGGTATTCCTTGCCCTCATTTATGCTGCCGGATCGCTTCCGACAACGCTGTACCGGACTTCGCCGCGCATAACTTTTCCGATAGCCCCCTTCTGATGCAGAGAGAACACCACGATCGGGATTGCATTGTCGCGGGCAAGCGCAATGGCGGCGGCATCCATCACCTTGAGGTCCCGGGCCAGCACCTCTGAGAAAGCCACGCTATCATAGCGTTCGGCCCGAGGATTGGCTTTGGGATCCTGAGAGTAGATTCCATCCACCTGGGTCGCCTTGAGGATCGCATCGCAGCCAAGTTCGGCGGCTCTGAGCGCCGCCGTCGTGTCTGTCGTAAAGAACGGGTTCCCCGTCCCCCCGCCGAGAATAACGACTGCGCCCCGTTCGAGATCGGCGAGCGCGTCATCACGGGAGAACGTCCGGCAAATCGAAGGAACGGGCAAGCCGGAATAGAGCGAAACGGCCTGGCCCGCGCGTTTCAGAGCTTGTTCAAGGGCGAGGCCGTTCATAACGGTCGCCAGCATGCCCATGAAATCGCCCCTGACGCGGTCGATGCCGTGGGCCACGCCTGACATGCCTCGAAAAATGTTTCCCCCGCCGACGACGACGGCGACGCGCGCGCCGCCCTTGGCGACATCCGCAATGTCCGTAGCGATTCCGGCGAGTGTGTCCGCATCGATGCCGTAACGGCCGCTTCCCATAAGCGCCTCACCCGAGATTTTGATCAGCGGGCGGGTGTAGGGCAGTGGCTGCATCGTCTTTTCCTTTGGCGAATGGACGGTGACGGCGCTTGGCCGTCACCTTGATCGGTGTTGCCGTTATTGCTTGCCAGCCGCAGCCGCGACTTCGGCCGCGAAGTCTCCCTTGTCGGTCTTGATGCCCTCGCCAAGCTCGTAACGGACAAAAGCCTTGACGGCGATGGGCGCGCCCACAGCTGTCTCGGCTTCCTTCAGAGCCTTCTCGACCGTCAGATCGGGATTGATCACGAAAGCCTGCTTCAGAAGCACCACTTCTTGATAGAACTTCTTGATCCGGCCCTCGATCATCTGCTTGACGACCTTCTCGGGCTTGCCGCTTTCCTTCGCCTGTTCGGCGAAGATCGCGCGTTCGCGCTCAACGACCTCGGGATCGATATCCTCGTCCTTCAAGGCAAGCGGATTGGTTGCGGCGACATGCATCGCCACCTGACGCCCGATTTCGTTCAGCTTCTCGTGATCGCCCGCGGACTCCAGCGCGACCAGGACGCCGATCTTACCCATGCCGGGGGTCGCCTGGTTGTGGACGTAGGTGGCGACCACTCCGTCCTTAACCTTGAGGGCGGCCGTGCGCCGAAGCGACATGTTTTCTCCGATGGTCGCGATAAGCTCCTTCAGGTGGTCGCTCACCGTCGCTTTCTTCTTCGGATATTCCATTGCAGCGAGCTTCGCCATATCGCCATCCGCCTTGAGCGCAAGCTTGGCGATCTCGCCCACAACCTTCTGGAATTCGGCATTGCGGGCGACAAAGTCGGTTTCGGAGTTCACCTCCACAACCGCGCCAGACTTCGCCGCCGAGGCGACGCCGATCAGTCCCTCGGCCGCCACGCGATCCGCTTTTTTCGCAGCCTTGGAAAGTCCCTTCGCACGAAGCCAATCGATTGCGGCTTCTACCTCGCCATTGGACTCCTTGAGCGCGGTCTTGCAATCCATCATGCCTGCGCCCGTCTTGTCACGCAGACCCTTCACCATATCGGCGGTAATCGCAGCCATTTGCTACCTCATAAATTGTCAAGAGCGTGCGCCCGAAGGGGCGCCGTCATCTATTAGCTTGTAAGCTCGCGCGCCTGATCGACCCAATCGCCTTTCGCGATCTGCCCGTTGCCATGAAGCAGGCGGTCGATCTCGTCGAGGTTATCTTGGGTGAAAGCAGCGACCTGCCAATAATGGAAGACGCCGCGCTCATTGAGCTTCTTCTCATGAGCCTTCGTGATGCCGCGGATCTTTTTGAGATCATCCTTCTCGCCTTGGGGCTCGGCGAGCACTTCAAGCGTTGACGTCGACGTCTCTTCCTCTGCGGCAGGCTCGGGAGCCTTCGCCTTTTTCTTCGGCGCGGCGGCTTCGCCGTTCACCTTGGCAGGGTGAGTATCCTTGCCGTTCTTGGCGGGTTCGACTGGAACGTCGGCAAGAGCGGCCTCGGACACTTCCTCGGCTGCTCCGATGTCGATACCGGCGACGCCTTGCGCGCGCTCGATCCCGTCGATGGCCGCTCTGGCAAGCAGATCGCAATAAAGCGTGATCGCCCGGCCCGCGTCGTCATTGCCCGGAATTGGATAATTCACGCCGTCGGGGTTGCTGTTGCTGTCGATGATCGCGATGACCGGAATCTTGAGCTTTTTCGCTTCGGCGATCGCAATCGCCTCCTTGTTCGTATCGATGACGAACAGAAGATCGGGTACCCCGCCCATGTCCTTGATCCCGCCAAGCTCCTGCTCGAGACGATCGCGTTCGCGCGTCAACTGCAGAAGCTCCTTCTTGGTGAAGCCCTGGCCTTCGCCGGAGACCAGATCGTCCAGATAGCGCAGGCGCTTGATTGAATTCGTAATCGTCTTCCAGTTCGTCAGCATTCCGCCGAGCCAGCGGTGATTGACGTAATACTGGGCGCAACGCTTCGCGGCGTCGGCGATCACGTCGGACGCTTGCCTCTTCGTTCCCACAAAAAGAATGCGGCCGCCCTGCGCCACGACATCGCTTGCGGTGATAACCGCCTGATGCAAAAGCGGCACCGTCTTCGACAGATCGATGATGTGGATCTTATTTCTTGTCCCGAAGAGGTAATCTTGCATCTTCGGGTTCCAGCGGTGCGTCTGGTGGCCGAAATGGACGCCAGCTTCCAGCAGCTGGCGCATCGTGAATTGAGGAATAGTCATAGCTGTCCTTCGTCCGGTTAAGCCTCCGCGGGTGTCAATGGCCGTGCCATCACCGGATGCCAAAAAGGGCCGCGAACGGCCCAACGTGACAAAATCCCGCGTGTGAGATGCGGTTTGTATAGGGCTGAACACAATCGTTTGCAAGCGTGGCGCCTGCAAAGCCCGGGCAAAACGGCGCGGATAATTATCTCCTGCTCGAACGGGGGAACGCCTTGGCGCGGCAGGGCCGTCACATCGTTCTCACGTTGCAGCGGCGCCTCGCTGTGCATGGCGCTCTTTTGCTCGCAAGTTGCAGTCCGAGCAATAATGACGAGCGCGTTCGAGTCACGATATGATGCCCCCGCTTGGGAGCCGGTTGAATGCAAGGAAAATCCATCCTTCTTATCGTTGGCGGAGGCATTGCCGCCTATAAATCCTTGGATTTTATCCGTCGCGCCAAGGAACGCGGCGCGAAGGTCCGTTGTATTCTGACGCATGGCGCCCAGCATTTCGTGACGCCGCTTTCGGCGGCGGTTCTGTCCGAGGAACCCGCTTTCACGGAGTTGTTCGATCTCAAGAACGAGACGGAGATCGGCCATATCCGGCTTTCCCGCGAAGCAGACCTGATCGTCATCGCTCCCGCCACGGCGGACTTTCTCGCCAAGATGGCGCACGGCCTCGCCGACGATCTTGCGAGCACGGTGTTTCTTGCCGCCGATAAACAAGTTCTTGCCGCGCCCGCCATGAACTGGCGCATGTGGGAGCACCCGGCCACGCGCCGGAACATGAGCCAGCTCAAGGCCGATGGCGTTTATTTCGTGGGGCCGAACGAGGGGCCCATGGCTTGCGGGGAGACCGGGTTTGGGCGCATGGCCGAGGTGGACGAGATCCTGGCTGCCGCCGAAAAAATCCTGGAAGGCGAAAGTACGAAGCCTTTGGCAGGCCGCAGCGTGCTCATCACCGCGGGCCCGACTTTCGAGCCGATCGACCCCGTCCGGTTCATCGGCAACCGCTCAAGCGGCAAGCAGGGCTACGCCATCGCGGTTGCGGCCGCCCGTCTTGGGGCGCGTGTGACGCTGATCGCGGGTCCCAATGCGCTTCCCGACCCTCGCGGAATCGCCACCGTTCATGTCGAAACGGCGCAAAAGATGCTCGAAGCGGCGGAAGCCGCGCTGCCGGCCGATATCGCAGTGTTCAGCGCCGCCGTCGCGGACTGGCGCGCCGCATCCGTCCAGGCGGAGAAGATCAAGAAAAGCGAAAGCGCGCCGGAGCTTCAGCTGGTCGAGAACCCGGACATTTTGCGGACAATCGCAAAGCGCTCCACCAACAGGCCTCGCCTCGTGATCGGCTTCGCGGCCGAAACCGGCAATATCATCCGGCAGGCCGTCCAGAAGCTGGAAAGCAAAGGGTGCGACTGGATTGTCGCCAACGACGTTTCAGAAGGCGGGGTCTTCGGCCGCAACCGGAATGCCGTGCATGTGATTACGCGGTCGCGAGTGCAAAGCTGGCCCGAAATGTCGAAGGAGGAGGTCGCGGACCGGCTGGTGAGGGCGGCGAGCGACTGGCTTTCCCGAGAGAACGGCGACACGGCGCTCCCCCAGCGATGACAACTATGCGCTATATTGTCCTGTCTCACGGCGAGGGACTTCCGGAGCCTGCCTACCGGAGCCGGCAGGCGGCGGGCCTCGATCTGTCGGCGGCGCTCGCAGAGGACAATCCCCTGACGCTCTCACCCGGCGAGCGTGCCCTTGTTCCGACGGGAATAGCACTTGAATTACCTGAAGATTTCGAGGCCCAGGTCCGTCCGCGCTCAGGCTTGGCTCATAAATACGGGGTGACGGTTCTCAATTCGCCTGGAACGATCGACGCCGATTATCGAGGCGAAATACAAGTCGTGCTCATCAATCTCGGCGCCGAACCCGTCATTATCAGGCGTGGCGACAGGATTGCGCAGCTTGTGATCGCCCCCGTATTGATGGTAAACTTAGAACGTGCAAAATCGCTCGCTACTACCGAGCGTGGCAGAGGAGGGTTTGGCTCAACGGGTGCGTCCTAACGCGGCATCGCCACATTATGGTCGCTCATGGGTCATATGCCTCCTTAGGGGTTGCAGAAAGTGTTAACCCATCGTCATATAAAGTCGACCTAAAGGCCAAGCAAATTGGCCTCAACATCCAGACGGAGGTTCTCATGCCTGAATCTCAGATCTGGGGAGGAACTATCAGGAAAGTGTGGCTGTCGGAAAGCGACAAGTTCCGCGACCACCTCTTAAGGCTCGACCGAGACAGCCGCCGAATGCGCTTCGGAATGGCTGTGAGCGATGCCTTCATCATCGACTACTCATCGCGACTCAACGAGATGAGATGTGTTGTTTACGGGTTCTTTGTCGGCAACGAGATACGAGCTGCCGCTGAAATGCGTCACATCGGAGACTCGTGGTCATCGGATGCCGAAGGGGCATTCTCTGTCGAACACGAGTATCAGAACCGCGGACTCGGCACGGAACTGCTTGGCCGGATCATTCGCGCGGCGCGTAATCGCGGCGTGTCCCGGCTGTACATGAACTGCCTCGCCGAAAACCATAAGATGCAGCGCATTTCCCGCAAATATGAAGCGGACTTGGTTTTCGATCATGGCGAGGTTGTCGGGCGCGTCATCCCGTCGCTTCCGACCTATATTTCGCTTTGGGAGGAAGCCGTCGACGATTCCAGCGGCTTCGTCATGGCGGTTCTGGATTTACATGCTCCAGAGCCTGTAGCCTAAGCTTTCGCCCCTCTCCAGCGAGAGGGGCGTTTCTCTGCCGTTTCCCTAATTCTTCGTCTTGTCGACGAGCGCGCGGTCCGCGATCCATGGCATCATGGCGCGCAGCCGCCGGCCTGTCTCCTCGATGGGATGGTTGTCGCATCGCGCGCGCATCGCCTTGAAGCTTGTCTGGTTCACCTTGTTCTCAAGCATCCAGTCGCGGGTGAACTTGCCGCTTTGGATGTCTCCCAGAACCGCCTTCATGGTTTCCTTCACGCGAGCGTCCACGACCCGCGGGCCGCTCACATACTCGCCATACTCGGCCGTGTTCGAGACCGAGTAATTCATGTTCGCGATGCCGCCTTCGTAGATCAGGTCGACGATCAGCTTCACCTCATGAACGCATTCGAAATAGGCCATCTCAGGCGCATATCCGGCTTCGATCAGCGTCTCGTAGCCCGCGCGCATCAGCTCGACAAGGCCGCCGCACAGAACGCTCTGCTCGCCGAAGAGGTCGGTCTCGCATTCCTCCTTGAAGGTGGTCTCGATGATGCCGGCGCGGCCGCCGCCGATGGCGCTTGCGTAGGAGAGGCAAAGCTCGTGAGCATTGCCGCTCGCGCTCTTGGCCACCGCGATAAGGCACGGGACGCCCGCGCCGCGCAAATATTCCGCGCGCACGGTGTGACCTGGGCCTTTCGGCGCCACCATGCCGATATCGAGGTCCGCGCGCGGCTCGATCAGGTTGAAATGAATGTTCAGTCCGTGCGCAAAAAACAGCGCCGCGCCTTCGCGGAGGTTATTGTGAAGGTGCTCGCGGTAGATGTCGGCCTGTAACTCGTCCGGCGTCAGCATCATGACCACGTCGGCCCATTTCGCCGCCTCGGCCGCTTCCATCACCCGAATCTTCTGGGCTTCAGCCTTCTTGGCGGAGTTCGATCCCTTGCGCAGAGCGACGGCGATCTCTGCGACACCTGAATCGCGAAGGTTCAAGGCATGGGCATGGCCCTGGCTGCCATAGCCGATGATGGCGACCTTCTTGCCTTTGATGAGATTAATGTCGGCGTCGCGATCGTAATAAACGCGCATGGAGAGTCCCTTCTTCAAAGTCTTTTGGTGGACAATCAGGGCGTCGCGTTTGGCGCCGATGCGCGAAAGACGCGGGTACGCTCTGAAATTCGCAAATCCCGCTTAAGCAGCCGAGCCCGCGAGGTCAACGAAATTAGCCGCCGCGGCGCAGCCCCGGAGAACGCCCGAGCCTGCGCCTGGAAGAACGATCACATCGCGTCCGGACCGCGGGCGATGGCCGCGACGCCCGTGCGAGCAACCTCCACAAGGCCGAGCGGCTTCATGAGGGCGATGAAGGTGTCGATCTTTGACAGCCGGCCTGTAATCTCGAAGACGAAATGATCCGTGGTCGCATCCACGACCGACGCGCGGAACGCTTCCGCCAGCCTGAGGCTCTCGACGCGCTTTTCGCCTTTGCCGGCCACCTTGACAAGCGCGAGTTCGCGCTCGATCGGGTCGCCCTTCGCCGTGAGGTCGGTCACCCCGTGAACGGGCACGAGGCGCCCCAGCTGGCTCTTGATCTGATCGATGATCTCGACCGAGCCGGTTGTCACAATCGTGATACGGGACTCATTCGCCTCATGACTGACTTCGCTCACGGTGAGACTGTCGATGTTGTATCCCCGGCCCGCGAACAAGCCGATCACACGCGCCAGAACGCCCGGCTCATTATCGACCAGCACCGAAATGGTGTGTCTCTCAGTATGCGTTTGTGGTTGCCCCGACGGCATCGCAGAACCCCACTCCATCCTGTTCATTGCACTCACCCTTGGCTTCGATCATCGCTGCCGCGATGACGCGCGCACGTCCGTCAAACCATAACCTTGCCAGTGTCGGAGACTTCGAACGAGATGTCCTCGCTCGCGGATTCGTCGCCGAGGAGCATGCTGTTGTGCGCTTCACCCGATGGGATCATCGGGAAGCAGTTGGCCAGCTTGTGAATCCGGCAGTCGAAGATCACCGGCTTCGGCGTCTCGATCATCTGGATGATGAGATCGTCGAGCTCTTCTGGCTTCTCCGCCCGCAAGCCCACCGCATGGAAGGCCTCCGCGAGCTTCACGAAATCAGGCAGCGCCTCCGCGTAGGAATGGGAGTAGCGCCCGCCATGCAGCAATTCCTGCCATTGGCGCACCATGCCCATATATTCATTATTCAGGATGAAAATCTTGATGGGCAGATCGTACTGCGCCGCCGTCGACAACTCCTGCACCGTCATTATTGCGGAGGACTCGCCCGCAATGTCGATGACGAGGCTTTCGGGATGGGCGACCTGCACCCCGACAGCGGCCGGAATGCCGTAGCCCATGGTGCCGAGGCCGCCGCTTGTCATCCAACGGTTCGGCTCGTCGAACTTATAGAACTGCGCCGCCAACATCTGATGCTGGCCGACTTCGGTCGTGATATAGGTATCGCGATTTTTGGTCAGCTCGTATAGCCGCTGGATCGCGTATTGCGGCATGATCACGTCGTCGCGATTTTTGTATTTCAGGCAATCGCGCTCACGCCAGATGTTGATCTGCGCCCACCAGGCTTTGATCGCCTTCTTGTCGATCTGCGGAGACCGCGCGCGCCACACGCGAAGCATCTCCTCGATCACGTAACCGCAATCGCCGATGATCGGGATATCGACGCGCACATTCTTCGAAATTTGCGAGGGGTCGATATCGATATGGATCTTCTTCGATCCGGGCGAGAAGCCGTTGAGTCGCCCGGTGATCCGGTCGTCGAAGCGCGCGCCGACGCAGATCATGACGTCGCAATCGTGCATGGCGAGGTTCGCCTCGTAGGTTCCATGCATGCCGAGCATGCCAAGCCAGTGCGGCGACGATGCGGGATAAGCGCCAAGGCCCATGAGCGTCGAGGTGGTGGGATACCCGGTCAGGTCCACAAGCTCGCGCAGAAGCCGCGAGGCATTCGGCCCGGAATTGATAACGCCGCCGCCCGTGTAGAAGATCGGCCGCTTGGCGTTCGCGATCAGATCCACCGCCTCCCGGATGCTCTGGGGATTGCCCTTAACCTGCGGGCGATACGTCTTGTGCACGACCTTGCTGGGAGCTATGTAGGGCCCCTTTGCGAACTGGATGTCCTTCGGAATGTCGATAACGACCGGGCCGGGCCGTCCATTCTGGGCGACGAAAAACGCCTCATGCAGGATACGCGCGAGGTCGTTCACATCCTTCACAAGATAATTGTGTTTCGTGCAGGGCCGCGTGATGCCGACCGTGTCGCACTCCTGGAAGGCGTCGGTGCCGATCAGCGCCGTCGAAACCTGCCCCGTTATGCAGACGACCGGGATCGAATCCATCAGCGCATCGGTGAGCCCTGTCACCGCGTTCGTCGCGCCAGGGCCGGACGTCACAAGCACCACGCCCACCTTGCCGCTGGACCGCGCATATCCCTCCGCTGCGTGAACCGCGCCCTGCTCGTGACGCACGAGGAAGTGCTTGATCCCGGTTTGCTTGAAAATCTCGTCGTAGATCGGAAGAACGGCGCCGCCGGGATATCCGAAAATGTGCTCAACGCCCTGATCGGCGAGGGCTTGTAGGACGATCTCGGCGCCTGTCATCGCGCGTGCCATGGCGAACTCCAAAGAAATTGCGGCCCAAGCGGCCGCATCACGAGTACGCCCCGCGGGAATCCTGACTGCGAGCGCTTTCAGGATTTCCGCAGATATAAGGCGCACCAGCGACTTTTTGACTCTAATACAGCTTACGGAGTCAAGTTCGCCTGAACGCTTGCGGCGAATGGGGCGCGAACTTGCCTCCAGCTGCACCAATGGGTTTGCGGTACGCCTCTAACGCGCCCGGGTCAAGGCTTTTTGGAGAAATATTGTCGCATCACGTTTTGTTCTTTCCTTTTCTTTCTCAAGATACGTATTCCATGTTTTAAAATTGCCAGTTATCCAAGTTGTCTGTCGCTTTGCATAATTTCGGGTGCTTGTCTTGGCGCGCTCCGCAGCCTCTTCGAAAACAATCTCGCCTTTTGCGTATGCAAGAAGCGGCGGCAGGCCCACAGCGCGCATGGCGGGCAGCGTGGGATCGAGGCCGAGCGCCGCGACGGCTCGCGCTTCCTCAATCGCGCCTTCCGCTATCATCGCGTCGAAGCGCGCGTCGCAGCGGCGATAAAGCTCGGCGCGGTCCACGCTCATGACGAGCGGGAAGGTTTGGGCGAGCGGCAGGAGCGGCGGCTCTGTCGTGGCTTGCCATTCGGTGAGCGGACGGCCCGTGGCTT
>JBAVVQ010000646.1:0-15112 GCA_049697375.1 Rhodomicrobium sp. | reverse complement strand
CCCCCAATCCGAGGTAAGATAATTGCCGCAATAAACTGTACTCCGCCGGGAGGAAAAAGCCGTGATACCGGGCCAAAAAAAGCTCACGCGAACGAGCCTAAGGACGCCGAAGGCGGCCGCTTTCGCTGGTATTATCTTTTCTGTCCTGCTGGTCGTGATTATCTCGCTGCTGCGTCTTTTCGCACCTGCGGACCCGCTTGACCCCGGGGCGTGGCTTGCCACCAACTCACGAGCCGTGGCGCTTGCCATGAACCTCGTTCCATTCGATGGCGTCGCCTTCCTATGGTTCATCGGTGTGCTCCGCGACCGGCTTGGCCACAGGGAGGACCGTTTTTTCTCAACAGTGTTCTTCGGCAGCGGGCTGTTATTCGTCGCCATGATGTTTACGGCCGCGGCCATAATCGCCGCAATCATCGTTGTCTTCGCCGCTGAGCCAAATCTTATGACCAACTCAGCAACTTATCGCGTTGCCCGCACTATCTCTTATGTCCTGACGAATGTCTATGCGATCAAGATGGCAGCCGTATTCATGTTCTCGACTTCGACTGTCATCCTTTATACTGGCCTCGCCCCGCGCGGAATTGCGTTCCTCGGATTCACGCTGGCGTTGATAATTATGCTCGGCGGAAATTACATCACTTGGAGTGTTTTTATTTTGCCCGCATGGGTATTTCTTGTCAGCGCGCATATCTTAATCGACAATCTTGGGCGGCGGCCGGACGAAGCAGCGCCGTGGGAGATCCGGGAAATCTAATGTAACGCCACGTGTCTACACTTACTTCTCCTCAACTCCAGCGCCCATCGAGAGGGAATCGATGGCCGGTAACCCATTCGTGGCCCGCCGTCTACGCGCTGGTCCCAGACTCGCCGCTCTTCGCGGCCAGGTCGACAATGCTAATATCGGCGCGACGGAGCCGCCGGCAGAGCTCGCGGTTGATGTTTTGCAGCACCATCGCATAGGCGTGGATGTCGGCTTTATAGAACGCGTAGAGGTTTCTGGCCGTGAGTTCGTAAAGCACGGTCGGGCCCTCGGTGATGACGCTGGCCGATCGGTTCTGCATTTCGATGAGTGTCATCTCGCCGAAAAAATCGCCAGGCCCAAGGCTCGCCAAACGAACCGCGCGCCCCGACTCGCCGAGCTTGCTCACCACGAGTTCGCCGGAGTGAACGACGTACATCGATCGCCCCTGTTCTCCTTCCGCGACGACAGTGGCGCCAGCGTCGAAGCCGCGCTCGATCATCATTGAGATGAGGAGAGCGAGGCTTGCATCCGAAAGGCCACCGAAGAAAGGCGTCGCGCTAAGGAACGCCTTGAGATCGGGCAAACTGACTGTCATCTATGCAAAATATCATTTTTTCGAGCAAACCCGAATCGTTTTGAATCGAAGGCCGATCCGGGCGCGCTGGTTAACAGTCGCGATTGAAGACGCTGACATGCGCCACGATGTCCTGACATTGAGGTGGGCTAATCCGGATTTCACTTTGACAAAGATGACTTCCTCGATGTCCTGCATGCCTGGAAGACGAAGTCGATCGGCGCGCCGATGAAAATTTGCCTCGGTGGAACTGAATGGGAAGTTGCGGAGATTGGGGAGCTCTTCAGCGAACATGCCGCTGAGCACCGATCATGATCGCCGCACGGCTTTCCTCTTGTCTATGTGCCTTCCTTTTCGGATAGCGAGCCAAGGGGAATCGCCAGGCGAATGTGCACGCCTTCGCGCCGCGTTTCCCGCACAATTTCTCCTCCAAGCTGATGGATCGTGGCGTGGACAAGCAGGCTGCCAAATCCACTCGCGTTACTAGCCTGAACGATCTCTGGCCCTCCTCGTTCTTGCCAATCCAAGTGAAACTGTCCTTCGTCTTCCACGCACTCAATGTCAATCCGGCCCTCCGGAACCGACAACGCTCCATACTTGGCCGCGTTGATCGCGAACTCATGGAAGATCAGAGCCAACGCAGTGACTTGGTTTGCGCCGATTGGAATATCCACGCCGATTATGGTGGCGCGTTCCTCGCTCCCGGTGTTTGCGAAGGGCAAGAGAATGGCCTTAATCAACGCATGCACAGTCGTTGGCTTCGGACCCTCGAGGGAAGCTTCATCCGATGGCCTGGTTAAAGTCAGCTCATGTGCGCGCCCGAGCGCCGCCAGCCGCTCTCCCGCCGACCGCGCCAAGGCTTTAGGCGTGTCGGCCTCCCGCGCACTGAGAGCAACAACGCTGCCTGCGATGGCGAAGAGATTTTTGATGCGGTGATTCATTTCCCTGAGCAGGAGATTTCGCCGCTTCTCGGCACGTTTGCGCTCGCTGATGTCACGGGCGATTTTCGAGGCGCCAACGACTTGCCCATTTGCATCTTTGATTGGCGAAACTGTAAGGGAGATGTCAATGAGGCTTCCGTCCTTTCGCTGGCGGACTGTTTCGTAATGATCGACGCGCTCGCCGCGGCGAATACGGGCCAGGATAGTGGGCTCCTCGTTGTGGCGTTCCGGAGGCATTAGCATGGTAACCGGCTTTCCGAGCGTCTCCTCCTCGATATATCCGAAAATCCGCTCGGCGCCCCTGTTCCAGCTTGTGATGATACCATTGAGGTCTTTGGACAGGATCGCGTCGTCCGACGATTCAACAATGGCGGCAAGCCTTTGAGCCGCGAGTTCTTGCCCGCGCTCCGCCGCCGGTTTTTTATCCGCGAGGCCTATGGTAGGCATAGGTTTCATTGCGCCAGCCCTGATGACACTAGCGAACATGTTCGCATGCGATGACCTCGTAAATCAATAGATGCCGGTCGCGTAGTAGAATGCGATGACCACGAAGACGGCCAGCGTCTTGATGCAGGTGATCGCGAAGATATCGCCATAGGAGACCCGATGCGTGAGGCCGGTCACGAAGAGGAGCGTAATGACCGCGCCGTTGTGTGGCAAAGTATCCATGCCGCCGGACGCCATGGAGGCGACGCGATGGAGAACCTCAAGGGGAATGTTAGCCTCCTTCGCGGCCGCGATGAAGTCGTTCGCCATGGTCGCGAGAGCGATGCTCATCCCGCCCGATGCCGAACCGGTGATGCCGGCGAGCACGGACACCGTAATCGCCTCGTTGACGAGCGGGTTTGGAATGGCGCGCAGCGCCTGGGCGATGAGGAGGAATCCGGGGAGCGAAGCAATGACGGCTCCGAAGCCGTACTCCGAGGCGGTATTCATCGCCGCCAGCAAAGCGCCTGACACTGCGGACTTCGTGCCTTCGGCGAATTTGGAGGCGACGGTCCGGAAGGCAAAAATCAAGACGGTGGCGATCCCCAGCAGCAACGCTGCTTCAACGGCCCAAATCGCCGTTACAGGGCCGACCTGCACCACGGTCGGATGACCGTTTTGCGCCAGGTCCAGCGTGTAGCTTTCCGGATAGAACCGGGGGATCCAGCCCGTGATCAGCTTATTCATGACGCCAACAACAATAAGGGGAGAAATGGCGATAAGCGGATTCGGAAGCGCTTCCTCGGAGATCGGCTCCGGCTCATTGATCTGGTATTTGCCGTAACCCTCGCCTTTCACAAAGGCTTGGTGGCGTCTCCATTCGAGGTAAGCAAGGCCAACGACGAAAATGAAAAGAGCGCCGACAACGCCGAGCCATGGGGCGGCCCAGGTCGTCGTCCCGAAGAACGTCGTCGGAATGATGTTCTGGATCTGCGGCGTTCCCGGCAGCGAGTCCATGGTGAAGGTGAAGGCGCCGAGCGCAATGGTTCCCGGGATGAGGCGTTTCGGAATATTGCTCAGCCGGAACATCTCGGCGGCGAAGGGATAAACGGCGAACACGACGACGAAGAGCGAGACGCCGCCATAGGTTAGGATGGCGCAGACAAGCACGATAGAGAGCATCGCCCTTTGCTTGCCGACGAGCTTGATCACCGAGGCGACAATCGACTTGGAAAATCCGGAGAGCTCGATCACCTTCCCGAAGATGGCGCCCAGCAGGAACACCGGGAAATAGAGCTTCACGAAGCCAACCATCTTCTCCATGAAGATGCCGGTGAAGGCTGGCGCGACCGCCGCCGGATCGGTTAAGAGCACGCCAAGCATGGCGGCGACCGGGGCGAACAGGATGACGCTGAAGCCCATATAGGCGACGAACATCAACAGGAAGAGAGCGGCAATGACGATCAAGACGTTCACGAGTTTCCTCCGCGTGAGTGTTATCTGTCTCGCTTCTGCAGGCGGCTTTATGCATCCGAAGCCGCTGACCCAGAGGAGCCCCGCCTGGATGCATTACCTTGTTTTAAAACCAAATATACGAAGAGATCGCCCGTGGTGTCGAATACTCTCGGCCGGGAAAACCGTATTCCGTCAGTTCATGGGCATTTTGCCCCAAAGCGGCCCGTCCCTGCAACAGCTTGCAAGGGCATTCGTAGCGCGCCACGGAGCCAAAGCCGCTAAAATGTCCGCCGCTTGAAAGAGGCCGAAGAAATCGTTTCGAGGAGGTTAGGGGGAGATATGAGACGGGCTCGAAGTGAGGCCCACGCTTCGGCCGCCATCAACATGCAGGATTTTGCTCGTCACGACGCGCGCAGATTGGAAAGAGCAGGCTGCTGAAAAAGCATGAAATCCCGGCTCCATCCTTCGACATGCTCAGGATGAGGTCCGTGTTTTCAACGGCTTAGCCCTCATGGTGAGCTTGTCGAACCATGAGCTTGTCGCGGTTCGGCGGAGCTGTGCAGACGTCTCCGGCGAATGCATTCGCGACTTGATGGGGCCGGCGCGACTGCGTTCACGCGGCTTCCGCGTTTTGCATGCCTCGATTGCGAGCGATCCGGGCTAGGGCGTATCCGCTTTTGATGGAAGACGCACTCTAGCTGCTCGGCTAGGCCGCAGAGAGATGGGACGCACTTCTCTTGCAGGCTTCGAAAACTCGCAAATTGGGACAGAAATCAGGGCTTCTGTCCTGGCGGCCCCACCCGTCGAGCCAGCGCAGGCATTCATCGCTGGAGCCGCAACAAAGACACAGGGAGCGTGCGCCCGTATAGGCGTCCCCCTTCCCCAAACGAACCAAAGTTACAGGATCGACATCTAAGCGATCCAACATTTCATGCATACGAATTGCTTGGCGCTCCACGCGACGACGCATCAGCCAATCCATATCCGCCTCACTGCCTTACACTGTTCCGGGAAGCTGTCGCCCTTTTGCTTTGGGCGTTGAAGATTCTCGGCACATCATCGAAACTAAGTATTGATCTTGATCAATGATGGCGCGCGCTGCGACGATCCGCCGCGCCTGCATGCCCAGATAAGGGCGCGGCTTGAGGGCATGCGCTCATTTCGCCAGCATCCATGAACACGGCCGGTTGGCTGCCTTGAACTTGCGCTCTACTCGTTGCTGGCGGTCGTCTCCCAGGGCGGCGCACATTCCGAAGGAGCCAGGCGGAAGGGTAGCAACCTTTGGCTGGGCAATCCCTGCAGGAAATAGGACGCGGGGCTTGTGTCCATTGATCGCGGAGGCTCAAGCTTCAGGCTATTTTGCCGCCCGCGTCACGACAGAACGTTTCGCGATCCTGTTCTCGCGCCATACGATAAAGAGGCTCGACGCGATAATGATGCTGGCTCCCATCCAGACCGGCGGGCCGGGCCAATCGCCCCAGATGAACCAGCCATATCCCGTCGCCCAGACGATGCCGGTGTAATTGAAGATCGTGACGAGCGCGACGGGCGCATATTTGAAAGACGTCGAGAGCAGGATCTGGGCGAATGCCCCGGAGATGCCCGCGCCTATGAAGAGGGGGATCTCGTGCAACCGCGGGATCGTTCCGACGAAAGGCATGGCGAGGCCGGTTATCGCCGTCCCGATAATGAGAAAATAAAAGGTGACCGTCTCCGGCCGTTCGGTGCGGCCCAGCACGCGCAAGAGCGTGCCGAGCGATGCGTGCATGAGCGCCGCTGATACGGCGAAACTGACGCCCGTCATGTTCACGTCGCCAGTCGGGCGAACGATGACAAGGGTCCCAAGAAAGCCGATCAGAACCGCGCTCCAGCGGTGCGCCCCCACGCGCTCCTTCAAGAAGAGCCATCCCATCACAGGCAGGAAAAGCGACGACGTGAAGAACAGAGCTTGCGCGTCCGCCATGGGGAGAAAATTGAAGGCCCGGAAGGTTGCGACGAGGCTTACGGTGCCGATCACCGAGCGGAGCACGATGGCGTCCGGACGGCTGTTGATCTTGAGCACGTCGCGCCGCCCAAGCAGGAAGATCCAGACCGCAAACGGAGCCGCCGCGATCGCATTGCGGTAGAACGCCACCTCGATAACGGAATGATTGGGGCTCAGAAGCTTTGCGAACACGTTCATCGTGTTCAGCATGAAGAATGAGGCGACGGCAGCCGTCATTCCAAGCGCGATCCGGTCCCGGTGGGCGGGCGCTTTTTGGGGCGCGGCTTCGCTCACTCCCGGCTCGTCGCTTTTTAATTGCATGACAATGCTTTACACAATGGCGGCAAACCACCGCGAGTTCGACCGGGAAAGGGCCGGGGCGAGAAGGAAACTCAACTCAGCCCGCCTCGAATGGCGTCTCGATTAGCGACCCGGCTAAGCGCAGCGGATAGGCCATCGACGATCTGGTCGATCTGCGCTTCGTTCACGATCAGCGGCGGCGAGAGCGCTATGATGTCCCCCGCCTGCCGGACGAGAACGCCGTTCTCGAAGCAGTCCACCATGACCTCGTAGGCGCGCTTGCCGGGTTCGTTCGGCCTCGGCTCCAACTCGATGCCGGCGACCAGCCCGAGATTGCGAATATCGATGACATACGGGCTGTCACGGAGCGTGTGCACCGCCTCTTCCCACAAGGGCGAGAGCGACGCCGCCCTCTCGAACACGCCTTCACGCTCGTAAATATCGAGCGTCGCGAGGCCAGCGGCGCAGGCCACGGGGTGACCCGAATAGGTGTAGCCGTGGAACAGCTCGACGAGGTGTTCGGGGCCAACCATGAGCGCGTCGTGGATGCCGCGTTTCGCGATGACGGCGCCCATCGGGATTGCGCCGTTCGTGATGCCCTTGGCCACCGTCATCATGTCGGGCGTCACCCCGAAAAACTGCGCCGCGAACGGCGTCCCAAGGCGGCCGAAACCGGTGATGACCTCGTCGAAGATGAGAAGGAGACCGTGGCGGTCGCAGATGGCGCGAAGCTTTTCGAGATAGCCCTTGGGAGGCAAGAGCACCCCTGCCGATCCTGACATGGGCTCGACAATGACGGCGGCGATGGTGTCCGCTCCGTGCAGGCCAATCGCGCGCTCCAGGTGGTCGGCAAGCTCGGCGCCATGCTCCGGCAGGCCTTTGCTGAAGGCGTTGCGGGCGATGTCGACCGTGTGCGGCAGGTGATCCACGCCGGGCAGCATGGACCCGAAGGCGCGGCGGTTGTTCATGAGGCCGCCGACAGACATGCCTCCGAAGCCCGCGCCGTGATAGGCGCGCTCGCGTCCGATGAAGCGCGTACGGTGGCCTTCGCCGCGCGCGCGATGATAGGCAAGCGCGATTTTCAGCGCCGTGTCGACCGCCTCCGAGCCTGAGTTTACGAAGAAAACCCGGTCAAGGTCCTTGGGCGTGATCCGCGCGAGCCGCGCCGCCAGCTCGAACGCGCCCGGATGGCCCATCTGGAACGCGGTCGCGTAATCCAGCGTTTGAAGCTGCCGCTCCACGGCTTGCGCGATTTCTTTGCGGCCATGCCCCGCGTTCACACACCAAAGCCCGGCCACGCCATCGAGAATTTTGCGGCCGTCCGCGCTCGTGTAGTGCATCCCCTCGGCGGAAACCAGAATGCGCGGATGGGCCTTGAACTGGCGGTTCGCCGTGAACGGCATCCAGTAGGCGGCGAGGTCGAGCTCGTTCGGAAGGGCGGTCTTGGTCTGGCTCATGGCGTCAACCTCTCCGGCTAGGGGTTTGAACTTCGATCGGGTCCATCACAACATGATTGCACAGAAAGGAAAGTTGGCATGAAGGCGAATGGCGCCAAGGTTGCGATCGTCACAGGCGCCGGTCATGGGATCGGCCGGGCCTGCGCGGTGGAACTTTCCAGACAAGGGTGGGCTTGCGTTTGCGCGGATGTAAACGTGGCGCAAGCGGAGGAAACGGCGGCGTCGGCTGGCGGGCGCGCCGCTGCGTGCGATGTCTCCAAAGAGGAGGACGTGAAGCGCTTGATCGGCGAGACGGCCAGCGCCTTCGGGAAGATCGACGCCATTGTCTCCAACGCAGGGATCATGCGCCGCAAGCCGCTTTCCCAAACGACGCTGGAAGACTGGAACAAGGTTATCGCGACGAACCTGACGGCGGCGTTCCTTCTCGCAAAGTTCGGCGAGACGCAACTCCGCCGGAACAAGGGCGCGATGGCTCTGATCGCGTCGACGCGAGCGCACATGTCAGAAGCTGACACTTTCGCCTACTCGGCGAGCAAAGGCGGCCTTGTCGCGCTTACTCATTCGCTGGCGGTCACGCTCGGCCCGGATGTGCGCGTGAACTGCATCTCGCCGGGCTGGATCAATGTGGATGCGAACGCGAAACTCTCGGCCGAAGATCATGCGCAGCATCCAGTCGGGCGCGTAGGCAAACCAAACGACATCGCCGCCGCCGTCGCCTTTGTGCTTTCGGATGCGGCAGGCTTCATGACAGGCTCGGAGCTTATCATCGATGGCGGGATGACCCGGAAGATGATTTACCTGGAATAGGAGAGGCTATGCGGACCGATCTCAACGCAGACATGGGCGAGGGTTACGGCGCTTACCGCATCGGGCAAGACGAGAAGCTGATTCATATCGTAACCTCGGCCAATGTCGCCTGCGGCTTCCACGGCGGCGACGCCACGATCATGCAGAAGCTCGCGGCTCTGGCGAAGAAGCACGGCGTGGGGCTTGGCGCGCATCCAGGGTTTGATGATCTATGGGGCTTCGGACGGCGGGCGGTTCACATGAATGCGCGCGACCTGGAATATATGATCGCCTACCAGATTGGAGCGCTACAGGCGCTTGCCGCTTATTCCGGTGAGCCGCTTCGCCATGTGAAGCCGCATGGCGCGCTTTACAACATGGCCGCGAAAGATGAGGGCTACGCCCTCGCCATTGCCCGCGCCGCAAAAACCGTCGATGCGAAGCTGATCTATGTGGGCATGCCCGGCTCCGAAATGGAAAAGGCGGCGGATAAGGAAGGTTTGGCGTTCGCGCGCGAGGGATTCTGCGACCGCCTCTACCGCGACGATGGATCGCTGACGCCGCGCTCCGAAAAGGGGGCTGTGATCGATGACCCCGATACTGCGGCGAAGCAGGCGCTTTCCATGGCCCGCGAAGGCGAGGTTGTGACGGGAAGCGGTGCGAGGATCAAACTCGAAACCGATACGCTTTGCATCCATGGCGACGAGCCTGGAGCCGTCGCGGTTGCCGCCGCGGTCCGCCGCGCCCTCGAAAACGCCGGGATAGAGCTGCGTCCTCTGATGGCTCCAAAATAGCTGCGGCGCTCTCGCTCTAACGCCGGAACGCCTTTAATGCGCTGCGGGTTTAGTAGGCGCCGGGACTGCCACACCGGGGGCCTCATGCGCTCATCAGTATTCATTATTATTGCAATTGTCGGCGGCTACCTCGTCAGCGTCCCGCTGTTCGGTCACACCTATGGAATTTTACCGGATGGGACGACCACGCAGATTTTACGACAGAAAGATGCGGAGGACTGCCAGACACAACTGATCAAGTCCACCGAACCGGCGCCGCCGATTGCAAGCGAACCTCAAGAGCTTCCCGCTCAGGAAATCAAACCGGCCGAGCCCATTTGCGACTTCAGGCCGCCAAAAGCCCTCGCTTGGGACTGGTTTTATTTGCCGCGAACCTTGGCGAGCCATTCCTCGAAAAGCAAAGAGACCTCCTTGCCCGTCTACGCAATCGGGAGCCTCCTCACGTCGAAAAACACGTGGGAGGTCGCGACTGGGACCGCATTGGTGGGCGCCTTCTTCTTCCTCATGGAGTTTTTGGGCTTGCTGAAAAAACGCTGGCAAAGCGGCAAAGCTATTTAGCAGGCTGCTGGAAGGCGATGTCGCTCATGGCCTCATGGTGAGCCCGCCGAACCGCGGCTCCCCGCGGCGGGTTTTGACCATCCGTTCGAAGACTGCGGCGCTCCAAGCCCGCTATTCATGCTTGTGGGAATTGCCGACCCGGTCTGCTATGGCGAGCATAAGCATAGCGAGAGCGAAGGCAAGCAGGATGCCGACAACCCAACCGAGCTTGGTGTTGTCGACACTCCGATCGATGTCCATGAACCATTCCAGCACATTCACCGCTGCAATCGCGATTATCGAGCCGAGGAGCTTCTGCTTCAGGTCCGAAAAGCCAATGCCGATAAGGCCGGGCGGCCAGCTGGATTGCGCGGATGGCTCGACGCGGGCGACGTAATTCATGTAACCCGCGCCAATAACGATCAGCAGCAGATTCGCGGTCAGCGAGAGGTCCACCAGCTTCAAAATGCGGACGATGATTTCATCTTCGGGGGCGCTCTGAACCATGCTGAGGAAGCCCATAAGCTTGAAGACGAATGTATAGGCGAGAGCGCCGAGCCCTACCACCAGCCCAATCAGGAACGGTAAAATGAGCCAGCGGCTTTGCGCGATGACCATCTCGATCGCATGTCCTATCCGTTTCATGAGCGTCTCTTCGAAGCCTTGTCTGGAATACGGCGAAGTGGGCTGAGCGGAATATCGCTGCTTAACCTGCCAGCGAAAGCGGGAGCAGTCCAGACGGCAAGCCCGGTCATAGCGTTAATTTGTAATCGGTTCGGGCCGCCTGTGAGCGCTCGAAGAGCATTGCTCCCCAAAGCGCTTGCATTTCGGCTAATATGACTCTCGTCGGTGATGGATAGGGGCTATAAGCGTGGCCAAAGGGCTGGCTCGCCTGAAACAACATCGTATGGCAATGCTGCAGGATAGCAGCACAGAGAGGAACACATGGCCGAGGCCAAGCAAACGGAAATTCCGCAGGAAATGCGCGCGTTCGTGAGCCAGAACATCGATCAGGCTCACGATGCGTGCAAGCAACTCATGGACGCTGCATTGAAAGTGCAGGACATGATGAAATCAATGGTCCCGGCAAATCCGGCGGTGGCGGGATTAACCGAGGTTGCGGAGCGGGCAATGAGGTTCACGCAGCAAAATCTCGATGCTGGGTTCTCGCTGGCGCATGAGCTTGCCAAGGCGAAGGACATGACGGAGATGCTGCAAATTCAGAACAGGCATGCCCAGCTGCAAATGCATGCCTACGCTCTTCAAGCCCAGGAGCTTGGCACGCTTTTGAACATCGCTCTTCAGAAGGCAAAGCCGGGCGTCTGATCCGCCGCTCGATAGAGCGCCGTGTTCCGCAGGCAGCGGCGCCTGCGAGTTCCACGGGGCTGCTCGCTTGCCTTTTATGACCCAGGCAGACTCGGCCAGCGGATTGTCCTCCCGGCCAAGCGAAGCGCGAGAAAATAGGGGCTTCAATTTGTACGATCCCGGATAAGGCTTCGCCTTTCCGGGACGATGGCGGCCGCGATCCGTTGGCGCGTCCAGAGTCGGCGACCCTGGCGCTCCGCGCCCCTGAAAAAATATCCTTCCAGCTTCGCTAAAGTTTTGCGGGCTAGTCCTCCAGAAAAAGAAGGCTTTCTCCGATGATTCGGACGGCGGGCCGGGTTCACAGAGCAAAGATTCCGGCGGGCCAACGGACGAATCATATCGCCGGCCTTCCCGAAATGACAGAAGCCCAGCCCCGCATGGGAGTGAGAGGCGCATGCAAGGATTGTCACCGGGAACAACGTTACTGCTTGTCGAGGATAAGCCCGACGCCAGCGGATTTGCCCGAAACCCGCCCAGCCATAGCGAACTCATCAAAGGCGCCAGTCAGCGGGTCACTGATCGGCTGACAATCAACCCGGCGTCTTTCACGTCAGATTACGCCCTTTCCCCGTCGCGCTTCAAATGTTAGCAGCTGTTATCAGCCCGCCCGAAAAAAATAGATCATGCACAAGCGGCTCCAGGTGTTAGTGGTCGAGGATTCGGAAGACGATGCCGAACTCATGATTCAGGCCCTTCGGCGCGGAGGCTTCGAGTTCCATCATGAACGGGTCACAACTGATCGAGAGCTGCAGTCGGCGCTCAAAGCCCAGACATGGGACCTTGCCCTGTGCGACTACAACCTGCCCAGGCTTGATGGACATCAGGCGCTCGCAACAATCACATCAGTTCAACCCGATGCCGCAGTGATTTTCGTGGCGGAAATCGTCGGAGAGGAGACGGCTGCGGAGCTGATGCGATCCGGCGCGAAGGACTATGTCCGCAAGGACAATCTGGCGCGCCTCAACTCAGCGATCGAGCGCGAACTGGCTGCCGCCGAGACGCGGATCCGCCAGCGTAAAATTGGAGAAAAGCTGGAATTCGAGCGCAAGCTGCTGCGCCATCTGATGGGCGGCATTCCCGATGCGATTTACTTCAAAGATGTGAACCGGCGCTATATCCGTCTCAACGCCGCCGAGCTCAGCCTCTTGAACATGGACCGGGAGGACAGCGTAATCGGCAGGTGTGAGGACGAGTTTCTCCCGCCCGAGCGCGCCGCAGCGCGGCGCGCCGAGGATGAGAAGCTGCTTGCAACTGGAGAGCCGTTGGCTGACTGCGTCGAATGCTTCGAAGCGGAAGATGGCTCCATGTTATGGTTTTCGGAAAACAGAGCGGCGCTTCGGGACGAATCTGGCGCGATCATCGGTCTCGCGGGGATCAGGCGCAACATAGCCCAGCTCAAACGCCAGGAGCGCATGCTTGCGCACTCGAACCTGCATCTTGAGGAATTCGCACACGTCGCCTCACATGACCTCCGCTCGCCTTTGCGCGCAATCGCCAATACGGTCGAATGGCTTGGCGAGGATCTCGGAGAGAACATCGCCGATGAGATTCGTGAACATTTGGATCGCCTGCGCCTTCAGGCGCGCCGTGCGATGACGCTCGTGACCGATCTTCACAATTATTCGAAGGTCGGCTGCAAAAAGGAACTAGAGGAACCCGTCGACGTCGCGACGATGACCAGGGAAATCTTCAAGTCGTTGCCGGCGGCAAAAAGCATGCGCCTTGAGTTCTCCGGCGAGCCAGCCTCAATTTTGACGGCGAGGGCGCCGCTCGACCTTGTCTTGCGCAATCTCATCGACAACGCCGTTAAGTACCACGATCGCGTGGATGAGACTATTTTCGTCAGGTGGCGGGAGGAAGGATCGGCCATCGTCTTCGAGGTTGCGGACGATGGTCCGGGAATAGCCGAGCAATATCACCACTTGGTCTTTCAGCCCTTTCAGAAGCTGGAGAGCTATGAACAAGTTTCGGGAAGCGGCCTGGGCCTCGCGACAGTCAAGAAGACCATAGAACACTTTGGCTGTACGATCAGCTTGCACTCCCCAGTTCAGGGCAGCCGCGGCACGAAGTTCTGCTTCAACTGGCCACTTTGCCTCCCGCGAGAACTCGTCCTGCGCTGAACCTCAGCGTTCAATGATAGTTTCGGTAAACCACTGGCCCCACGATAACTTGAGACGGCCGGCTTTTCGAAAGATCCGTTTCGTCCGTTAGAGAACATCCGCACTCGATCTGACGACAGCATTCATCGAGCCAGCGGACGACATCCAGATAGTCGGCCTCGGACTCACATTTCAATATATACCCGTTGGCGCCGCTGGAGAGAGCATCCTCTATGTCCCCGATCGCGTCCGATGATGAAAGGACGAACGCGGGGAGTTCCGCGAGACCGAGTTCGCCGCGAAGACGGGCCACGAGCTCGGTTCCTCTCATGACCGGCATCTGGAGGTCGGAGACAAGCAGATAGTTCGGCTCCGATGCTGGCTGACCGGCTTCGGAGGCCAGGAGCGCGAAGGCTTCAGCCCCGCCCCTGCAAATCTCGATGGGCCTCTGCAAACGGGCCTTTCGCGCCGCCCTTTTGAATCGAATGACGTCGGACTCTTCATCGTCAACCACAAGCATGCTGATCGCCATCGTGAACTCCTACCACTCGCGCCAAGTCGGACTGAGCGTTGTTTTGGCATCGAAGTGGTTGGGGAAAGGCTAACGTTCGCCCCGCAATCTTCGCTTTACAGCTATGCTGGCGACGGGTGTGTTTACGATGGATACATAATGCCGTGGCAATATAGCCATACGGTTGTATTGCTTAGCTGGTATGACTCCAGATTGTAATGAGTAGCTGTGCCGCGTTCTCCTCACCGATCCTGAGCGGATAGCCGTTCTTGGAAGCGCTTGCCTGCGAGCGCGTGCGATTGGAATTAGCAGAGTAAAAGTGAGAGTAGGCGTGATGTCCGTACGATTACCATCTGTTGGAGGATAAGATATGCAAGTTAGAGAAAGTCATCAGACATTAAATCTGTGTCCAGTGGCGGTTACAGGCCGCACGGAAATCCATGTTCTCGTTGTCGATGACAACGCCGACGATTACAAAGCCGTCTCGCGTCTCCTGTCTCGTCTTGACGGGTACGCGGTAAGGACAACTCGCGCATCTTCTGGCATCGCCGCTCGTAAAGG
Organism: Rhodomicrobium sp.; assembly: GCA_049697375.1. Taxonomy (GTDB): domain Bacteria; phylum Pseudomonadota; class Alphaproteobacteria; order Rhizobiales; family Rhodomicrobiaceae; genus Rhodomicrobium. The sequence goes on along the minus strand of JBAVVQ010000646.1, from coordinate 580 downwards.
CGTCGCAACCAGCCGGTATGATGTTGTGATTGCCGACCATAGGCTTGGACCTGAGACGGGCGTCGATGTTATCCGCTCGATACTTCGGCAGAGGCCAGCTATTGCGCCCATTCTCATCTCCGGAGATCTCTCGCCTGAAGTGCAGAAGGCGGCCTTGAACGCAGGAGCGATCTACTGCATCGATAAGGATTGGCTTAGCAGCAAAACGCTCGAATGCGCTATTCGAACCGCGATGCATGCCGTCTTCTCAGGCGCCGATACAGCTGCGAAGGCTCAAAAGGGCCCTGGGTGGCTGCACTAAACGGCTCCCTCACTATGGCCAGTTACACAGGCGCACGGCTTCTCCCGCGAAAAGCTTAATTTTATCCAAACCCGTTCTACGGACCGGGTTTGGGGACGCTTCGAGCGAGGCAGAGTCCCCCGGGCTTCGCCAACATTTGGACTTTCAGGTTTCTCAGAGTCTGTCCACGAAGTTCATGAAGGATTGCAAAGTCGCCTGAGCATAATGCGGATGGAAGCGAGTTTGACGAAAGTCAGCGCGGTTCGCGTGAGGTTTTCAAAGTCCTTTGCGAGGCGGCGG
>JBAVVQ010000645.1:0-5429 GCA_049697375.1 Rhodomicrobium sp. | reverse complement strand
TCTCCACCTGATCGATACTTGGCCTTTCATACGCGGAAATCATCTTGCGGCCATGCTCGACCGCGACAGACGCCATGGCGCCGTTCATGAACGCAAGTATCGTCTGCTTTACAAGAAGATAGAGACGTATCTTCTTCTCTCTTACGATCTTGATTTTGGCCGCAATCGGCGAAACGACTGCGTAGGAGAAGAATATACCTGCAAAGGTGCCCACCAAGGCCGATCCGATCAGCTCTCCCAGGACTTCCGGCGGCTGGTCGATTGCCGCCATGGCCTTGATAACCCCTAGAACGGCCGCCACGATGCCAAGTGCAGGAAAGGCCTCTGCAATGGTGGACAGCGCGTGATAGGACTTGAGTTTGTCATGCCGGATGGTCTGAATTTCTTCATCCATCAGCGCCTCGATCTCGTCGGGCCTGGCGCTCCCCATGATATGCAAGCGGGCATAGTCGCAAATGAACTGGGTCAGTTCTTTATTCTTCAAGACTTCGGGGAACTTCTGAAAGATTGGGGACGAATCCGGATTCTCGATGTGTACTTCCACTTCATTCTTCGGCTTGGACTTAAGCTCTCTCATCAGGGCATAGAGGACGCCGAGCACGGCCAGATAATCCGCTTCCTTCGGCTCTGCATTCTTCAGCGCCTCAACAATGCCGCTGCCCGCGTCCTTGATGACCTTCACCGGGTTCGCAACGATGAAAGTGCCAATGGCGGCTCCGCATATGATCACGTATTCACCGGGTTGCCAGATGACCCCCATGTGTCCTCCCATGAAGACGAACCCGCCCATCATGCAGCCTAGGGTCATCAGCAGTCCCAGAGCAATGGTCACAACCAGTCTCCTTGTTCAAGTCGAGTGCGTTAGCCTGCCCAACTTGCATGAAGCTGATTGCGGAAGCTTCAAGGAGAAGTCTAAGTTTGCTGTCTTGAGACGTCAGTGCAGCTAGATGTATCGTCCGTTCCGGCGGGTGCCGCTAAAAGCCTCCTAACTTAAGGCTCTGAATGTTCGAAAGGAGGCTGACGCTAAAACTGGCGCTGCTGTTCGAGAGATTAACAACGGAGTTTGGCGCCAATGTCGATTGTGAGGTTGTGGCGCCTGCATTGTTGACATCGTAAAGCACCGAAAACTTCTGGATGAAGGTCGCCAGTTTTTTGGGGTCCTGAAAATCATTAATATTCAGTTTGTTTGAGATCATCGTCGCCTGCCTATCGACATTCATTGCGGCGGTTAACGGCGATATGCCCAAAGCCGTCTGCACAACGGTTAGGAGATTTTTGTCCGCGAGGATGTTGTAGGCTGTCTTGATATTCGGAGCGTTCCGTAGGAAGTAAAGAGCGAGCTGAACGCCTGGGTTAGACTGGCCCTGATTTGTCTCCAGCGTTTGTTCGACGTAATTGTCGACGACATCAGTTTTTATCGTCGGCGAGGAGGTCGTCGAGGCCCCGCTCGCTTTGAAATTGAACGTTTTTGCCAGAGCCAATATCCTGGGATCATTCAGCTTGTAGGCTAGATTCTTCGTGCTCCCGGTTCCTTGTTCCAAGACCTTTTGAAACAACGATTTGGCATAAACCTGGTCCCCAAGCCCGTAGGCATTGAGTACGTACGAAAATAGCCTGAAATTGCCGACCAAGTCGGCAGGCGTTTTTACTTTGCCGATATTCTCCTGGTAGTACTTCGTTCGTTGCGTGACGTCCGGCTGCGAAGCCGTCATTTTCTGCCACTTAGGAAGATTATTAGAAATCTGCAAATATGTGGCAAGCGTTGACATAGTGACACCAAAAGTCAGCTTGAGAAGACGCCGCCGGGCCGGAGGCTTGGAAGCGCGCCCGGCACGGGACCTAAGCTTGTGCAAAGGGCATTGTTTCTGAAGCCTTTTTCGTTGAAGTCCGCCTTGGGCGCCTGGCCGAATGTCGTCTTCACGTCGAGCGCGCCGGTGGCCCCAATGTTCTTCGCCAGAGCCGTGGCTTTTGGGATTTGGAGCGGGCTATTGGTTCCCTCGATTGCGGATATGCCAGCCACCAATCTCCTCCAATAAAAAGGCAAATCACAACCTATGGTAGTTCACCATTGTTAGCAAAAGATGAATTTGCTGAGCTATCGAATCGCTGCGCCTTCATCACGGCGGTGCAGGCGGCAAAGCTTCCAAAGATGAACTCCTGAAGCAGAGTAGCGAGCGGCCGACTTGTCACAGTGCGCCGCGACCCTTTTGATGACCACCAGCCGGGTCAATTCTGGCGTGGATTAGCCAAAACGTGGCTCGATTTGGTCGCAAAGCTTCGATAGGCCCGGATCCGGCGGAATAGTTTGTTGGCGCTCAGCGTCGGCGCCATGGCGGACAGAATGCGGGGGAGAAGACCATTCACCGTGCCACAATCGTTTTCGACCTGGATGGGACGGTAGCCGATACTGCGGCCGATCTCATCGACGCGGCGAACGCCGCCCTGATTGCGGAAGGCTTCCGGCCCGCGAGCGCGGACGCGATTCGGCGCGGCGTAGGATATGGAGCGAAAGCGATGCTCGACCACGCGCTCCTCTCGTCCGGGCAAAATGCCGGCGCGATGCAAATGAGCCGGCTCGCCGAGCGGCTCGTGCAGCATTATGAAGATCACATCGCCATCAAGACGCGCCTGTTTCCCGGCTTTCTTGAAACCGCAAATCAGCTGCGGGATCGCGGCGCAAGATTCGCTCTCTGCACGAACAAGCTGGACAGGCTTGTGACGAAGCTCTTGTCAGCGCTGCGCATTGCCACGCTTTTCGATGCGAAGGCGAGCCGCGATACGTTTCCTTTCCACAAACCGGACCCGCGCCATATCACGGAACTCGTATCGAGAGCAGCCGGGGCGCTGCCATTCGCGATCATGGTCGGTGACAGCGAGGCCGACATTGCGGCCGCCAGAGGAGCAGGCATCCCAGTCCTTGCTGTGCGATTCGGCTATGCCGCCGTTGCGCCGGAAGACCTCGGCGCGGACGCGATTCTCGACAGCTTCGAGGAACTTCCAGACCTCATTGGCGCCTTTCTGCCTGTGAACAGCGGCGTCCGGCGGTCGGCTTGAGCAATCGTGGGCAGCGTTCACATAAGTCTCTCATCCACTTAATAAATTTCAGCCCGCACAATGCTCATCACGAAACGGTCGCCAGGACAAATCTTGCCTATCCGGTTAATGCAGACACCCACTACATGTGGGGTGCGTCCATTCGCCGGAATAGAGCGAGGCGTAGGTTGGCGCCTCAGCGCCGCCCGCGATGCCAAGCAACGATCTGAACGCGTTAAACGGATAGAAGCGTCGATTGAAGCGGAACGTGAACTCGTTGAGATAGGCTTGTAGATGCTTCGCGCTAACACCGTGATGGATACCGTTGAGCCAGGTCTTCAGGTTCGAGAAGATGAGGTGGATCATCGGCATGAACTCCTCGGCTACCTCGGGATCGCCGCATTCAGCAATGGCATGATGGTCGTAGCCCAGTTTATCGAGGCTGCCATAGCCGCTCCAGTCGTCTGTGACGATCAGTGATCCTGGCATGACAGCGCTCTGCACGAACCCGCACAACGAGCCGGCGCTGCGGTCAGCCGCGACAGCCAGCCGGACGCGTCCGGCGTAGCGGCCATCCTTTCGCTTGTCCTGCGCGGAGCCGGGTTTCCGATGGCGAACTTCGACGGCGCCAGCCACCAGCGTCTTGTGGTGGACACCGCGTCCTTCTCCGCGCGTCTTTCCGCCAACCAAGGTTTCGTCCACCTCCACATGGTTCCCGGGCTGCCCGCCAATCCTGTCTTGGTTGGGCCGCACCATGCCCGCGCGGAGCTTGTGGAGAATCCCAAATGCCGTTTCGTAGCGTTTCAAGCCAAGCTGCCGCTGGAACTGGACGGCCGATATGCCGGGGGTCTGACTGGCAACCAGATAGGCGGCCCAGAACCATGTGCTCAAAGGTATGTGGCTGCGTTCCATGACCGTCCCGGCCGTCAATCCCATTTGGCGGCGGCATTTACGGCAGGCCAAGACTCCTGGCCGCGTTGCAATGCGGAACGGTTCTCCGGCTTCCTGACAATGGGGACAGGTGAAGCCGTCGCCCCAGCGGGCTCTTTCCAAATAGGCAGCACACGTCCTGTCATCGGGAAAAAGCCGCTGAAACTCAGGAAGCGATTGCGGAAATGGCAGGTCATTGCGGTCGAGGACGTCCATAGGGCACTATCCATTTCATGCACAATCTATCCCTGGTGGGTGTGTGCGTCAAACGGATAGGCAGGCAACAAAGAAGGAAACGAAGAGAACATGCCCCGCCTTATGGCGAACGGATAATACCTCAAACATGCAACACAATAGAATGAGACGCCGTTAGCAGCGCCGTCTTGTTAAGGAAGTCTCCCAGCAGGTCAATTTGGCGGCTTGGACGCACGGAATGGCGTCATCGGGCAAGCCCATAGATCGCGATATACTTCTGCTTAAGATACCGCAGGTATGGCTCGACCGAGATGTTGGCGCCTAGCGCGCGTCTTGCCGCCTCCGGACCATTATACTGGCGTCCAAGCCTGTGAAGATTATGGCCGAGCCAAGCCCGCAACTCGCTAAAATCCCCCTGCTCGATCGAACTTGGGATCCGAGAATGCGCAGAGACGGCGGCTTCAAAGAGCTGAGCCGATAGAATATTGCCAATGGTATACCCTTGGAACGCTCCTCCAATCGTGCCGCCATACCAATGAACGTCCTGCAACACCCCATCTTTGTCGTTAGCCGGCGTACGGCCAATATCGGAGTCGTAGCGCGCATTCCAGGCGTCGCGGAGGTCGCGAACCGCAAGCTTGCCCTCCAGCAAAGCCTTCTCAAGGTCGAAACGGATCATGACGTGAAAATTGTAGGTCACCTCGTCCGCGTCGGTGCGAATAAGGGTTCGCTCAACCTTGTTGATGGCTCGATAGAAGGTTTCTAGCTGAACGCGGCCCAATTGCTCTGGAAAGGCCGCTTGCAGCAACGGGTAGTAATGCCGCCAAAACGGAAGGCTCCGGGCGACGATGCTCTCCCACAGGCGGGATTGGCTTTCGTGAACGCCAGCGGAAGCGCCGTAGCCGATGGGAGAATTCTCAAGCTCAGGAGGAATTCCAAGCTCGTAGAGAGCGTGCCCGACTTCATGCAGGATGCTGAAAAGCGCATCCGAGAGATCGTGCTCGTTGACGCGCGTTGTGATGCGGACGTCGTCGCGGGCAAATGGGGCGCAGAAAGGATGCGGCGAGAGATCGATCCGGCCCCGCTTCAAGTCGTAGCCGAAATCGTTTGCGACCTTGGTCGCAAACGCCAATTGCTGAGCCGTCTGGACATGTTGACGAAGACAGCTGTCAGCGGGAACTGGATGTGCGGCGATGATCTCAATGAGCGAAAGCAGTTCGGCGCGCAGCTTGGCGAAAAGATCTGTGACCTCTCTGGTTGAAAAGCCTTCA
>JBAVVQ010000644.1:0-2797 GCA_049697375.1 Rhodomicrobium sp. | reverse complement strand
AGGACGATATGCCCGTCGAGAATGCCTCGAAGAGTATCAGCGACGGGATCGTTATGGTCATCGCCCTCGACAAGCACGGAGAAAACGCCTGTGATCGATCCTCCGTGTGCATCGCAACCCGCACGCTCCAGCAGTTTCGGCAGGGTGGTGAACACGCTGGGCGGAAAGCCCCTGGAAACGGGAGGCTCCCCCGACGCAAGTGCGATTTCGCGCGCGGCCTGAGCAAAGCGCGTAATGGAATCGAAGATCAGCAGAACGCGCTGCCCCATATCTCTGAAATACTCAGCGACGGCTATGGAAGTCTTAGCCGCAAGGCGTCTCATCATCGGGCTTTCATCACTTGTGGATACAACGACGATCGCTTTTCCGATGCCGTCGCCAAGCGTGTCTTCCACGAACTCCTTCACTTCCCGGCCGCGCTCACCGATGGCGGCAAAAACCGTCGTATCGAACTGGTTTGTCCGCGCCAGCATCGAAAGCAAGGTCGATTTGCCGACGCCTGAGCCGGCGAAGACGCCAATGCGTTGTCCGGCGCAAAGGGGGGTGAAAACATCGATGGCGCGCACGCTTGTGAAGACAGGCTCACTCAGCCGTTCACGATGAAACGCGCCGGGAGGGGGGCGGTCGAGCGGCGTTGGGAGCGTGCCTTTGACGAGGGGAGGGCCGCCATCAACCGGCCGGGCCAAAGCGTCGATCACCCGGCCTTTCCACGATTCATCGGGGCAAAGTGTAAGCGCGTGGGTCATTCGCGCGCGCGCGCCTATAGCCGCCCGGTGTCTATCCTCGAAAGGACGAACGAGGATCGACTCGGTATCGATCCGTATCGCCTCTGCGATCTCGCTGCCCGATTCCGTCTCGATCAAGACCCAGTCGCCAAGCTTTATAAACTTGGAGAGCCCTGCAATGCGGATGTGGCTGGCGGTGATTTCGACGGCATTACCCCAGATGTTGATGGGCGGTTCGCGCGTTGCTATGTCGACCCGTTCCGCCAGCGCTCTGAGCGAACTCCGGCCCCCGTCGCGATAGGGTAAGATCTGCTCAAGCGTCATGGGCGCGTCGCCTGCAAATCAGATCAGGAGCCAAGCGTCTGGATGGCGTTCTTAAGGCTGCTTTCGGTGGCTTGCAGCGTCGAGGTGACACCATCGAAGGCTCTCTGGACATAAATCAGTCGGGTCATCTCCGTCATGGGGTTCACGTTCGATTGCTCGACGAAGCCTTGCACGACGCCGTTCGCGGCGGAGTCCACAATTGGGGTTCCCGGGATATTCGATGTGAAAGCATTGCCCTCGATACGCGAGAGCTGGGCGTTGCTTGGGAGTGTGAACAGGCCCAAGACGGCAGCCCTCCTTCCATTCTGAGTGATCGTTCCGTCTGCGGCTATCTCGGCCCGCCCCGCGGTTGGATCTATCTGGATGGGTCCACCGCCTGCATCGAGGATCCGAGCGCCGGTCATGGAAACGAGATCGCCTGCGCTCGTCATGCGCATGCGGCCGTCCCGTGTGTAGGCTTGGCCACTGGATGTTGTAACTGACAGCCAGCCATCCCCTCTGACCGCTACATCGAGAGGATTACCGGTCTTGACATGCTCTCCAGAGCTTCGCCTTATCACGCCGCTGCCCGAAGATACGAAAGAAACCAATGGGTCGCTCATCTTCGATAGCACGGCGTCAAACTTCATCTCGCTCCCGCGATAGCCGGCAGATGTTCCATTGGCGACGTTCTGGGCAATGGTCTCGAGACGATTCTGAAGAGCGACCTGCGCAGAAAGCGCGACGTATAAACCCGACTGCATGTGTTCTCCTTTCGCCAAAGGCGACGCATGACTTCGGGGATGTCCGCTCTCTTATGCGGCAACTGCAGCGAGCGCTTTATCGATTTTTTCCCTGAGCACTGGCGCGCTGAACGGCTTGACGAGATATTCGTTCGCGCCTTCCTTCTTGGCAGCGATGACATTGTCCGGCCTGGATTCCGCTGTCACGAGAATGAACGGTGTTTTCGCCGTCGCCTCGGCCGCCCTGACATGCTTCAGTAATTCATAGCCAGTCATAGGCTCCATGTTCCAATCGGAGATGATGAGCCCATACTTCTTTTCCTTAATCATACCCAGGGCCATCTGCCCGTTCGATGCTTCATCGACGTTCTCGTAGCCGACCTGCTTCAAAAGCTTTCGAACGATCCTTACCATTGTGTTGTAATCATCGACCACGAGGATCTGCAGATTTGGATCCATGATCTAACTCCTCGAATATTGTCTGCCTCAGAGCTGCATCCTCGGAAGCGCTTCAACAGCTCTTGACGATTTCATGCGCTAACGTTCACTCAGTGAACTTGCACGGAACTGGCGGCCCAGAGCTCCAAAGCTTTCGGTGTTGCCGCCTTGGCCGCGCTGGCGTCATCGCTACAGAATGCCTTGCTGCGGGATGTCCAGGCTCCAAAGCCACTTTCGACGAGGTGCGCCAAGACTTTGCAGACATAGCGCTTTTGCGCCGGATCGTTGTTCTTGCCCGCGTTGTACCGGCCGATGGCGAGTGTCCAGCTTCCTTCGCTTTGCTTGAGCTCTTTCAGGAACTGGGCAGCGTAGTCCACATTCTTGTGAGGATCGAACATCTCCTCGACGGAAGAGAAACGGTCCCCGTGGTAGAACCAATTGAGTTGCATGCAGCCTACATCGATCAACTTCATGCCGGATGCTTTGGCAGTTTGAAATCTTTGCATCGCTTGCTGCTTATTGAGGGAGTAAACGGTATCGCCCTGCAGATTGAGGGCATAGGCATGCAGATGCCCCCCTATTCCGGTT
>JBAVVQ010000643.1:0-5399 GCA_049697375.1 Rhodomicrobium sp. | reverse complement strand
TTGCAATGTTGAATTGACCAGGGTCGCGGTTGCAAGGGGCTCCTCGAAGGCAGAAGCCGTGCAAGCGGCGATCAAAGAGTTCGAACAAGAGCGGAAGGCCGCCCGCTGGGATCTTGTTGCAGACGGATACGACGTCTTAGAGCGGGGGTCGAAGCCGCTGCAGACCGAACGGATACGCCGGCGCGCCCACGAGTTATGGGAGCAGGAAGGCCGTCCGGAGGGGTGTCATGATGAGCACTGGGCAAGGGCATGCCGCGAGATTCAAATGGAGGACCAGTGAACTCCGTCTTAGAGAGCTTGACCTCAGGCCCGGAATTAGAGAGCAGTTAAGACCCAGAGCCGTCGTTCCGTTCAGCTCGCAGTGAATGACCTATCTCACCAAAATCGATCAGCAGTACACCGACGCTGTTCAGCGAATGCACGTCCGTCGAGGAGTGCAGGCACGTCACCACCTCTCATTACAGGCGGCCCGATCTTCGTTTCGATTGATATGGCCGTTGAGCGGCTCCTCTGGCAAGACGTGTCTGGTTCGCGCGCGCCTTTTGCCGGTAGTGGTTGAGCGTTTTCTTCGCGGCGCTAAGAGTCGTGGCGCCCAGGCCGCCGCTCAAGGCCTCGCCCTGGAGTGCCAGGTTGGCTTCGATCTTTTCGCGGACCATTCTTTGCGCCTCTGTAGCGGCGGGCTTGCCGCCAACTGCCAATTTCATGGCGCGAAGCCCAATAACCGAGGAAGCTTCAAATCCCAATGAGCACGCGTCCGCCCAGATACCAAGCCATGAATTTCGCGCCCGTGACCTCTTAGGCATAATTATCTCGCACAAAGAACAGGATATTATCTTAGCCGGCGGAGACGGCGGTCCTTTGCATAGTCTAGCAAGGCCCAGGGAATCCAAGAGGCCGTAATGAAATAAGATGGTGGGTCCATCACTCGATTGCTATGGTCCGTGCCCCCGGCCATTAAACAACCGCGACGGTTGGTCATCATCTGCTACGGCTGCATCAGATTTCAGCCTCTTCTGGCACCGCCTCGCCATGCAAACGGACCCGTCGGCACCTCTACTACGCCTGCAAGAATTTGTTCGAGCGCCTGCTCGATGGGCCGGTGGCGCAATGCCGAAGGCGTCAAGCCCGAGCATCCCCGCAGACACGACGGTGTCGGCTTCCATGAAGTCCACCTGAGCGTGGCTAAGCGGTGACCCTGGCAGCATCTCCGCGATCCGTGCAAGCAAATGCCATAGGGGAAACGCCACTGGGAAGCCCCAAGACTCGCCCGGCTCGACGGCGAGCCTGCGATTCCCGCTTGACCCCAAGGAAGAGACGTGGCGGCCCACAAGCCAGAGGGCAGCTTCCGGCCTCGCGCTGCCTTTCCGCGAAGAGAGTTGGTTATCTGCCGGATCTCGATCAGGGCCATGTCGGCGTCGGAGAACCCGAAATGGTGGCCAATCTCGTGGATCAGGACGTGGCGGATGACGCGGTCTATCGGCTCATCATTGTGGCGGGCGTAGCTGAGTATGGGAATACGGTAGAGAAAGATCGTGTCGGGCAAATTTGCGGGCGCCGATACGCTTTTGAACGGCAGCCCCACGCCATGATACAGCCCGAGCAAATCATACGGATCGCGAATGTGCAGGGCCTTGAGCGTATCAGTATCGGCGAAATCGGCCACATGAACCGACACATTGCCCAGAGCCGCGCGGAACTGCTCAGGCAGGCCGTCCCAGACCGCCTTAGCTGCGACCTCCAATTCTTCGTGTGTCTCTGAAGGCATAGGCAGCCTCCTTTTTTCGCAACCTCAGTGCAGTAGAATCTGAGCTGATTTCCCGGAAAACCCAGACAGGCTCGAAGTGGGCGTGGATTGGTTGCTCGGCGCTCCGCCGGGTTACGGTGCGTTGAGCAGGGCTGTCAAGCGACACTTAAAAGCCCACTACGACCTTCCTCCTGAAGAGTATCGGGAGAAGTGGGGGCTGCCGCCCGATATCCGATAGTCGCACTCCGCGGACGCATTCGGCCTTCTCTTCGCGGTCAATACCATCGGCCCTGCGCTCGCCGCCAAACACTTCTTGCCGAAACTTAAACGCGGCGAGCGGGCTATTTTTGCCGCTCTTTCGGCCCGTGTGGGCAGCATATCGGACAACCGCCTTGGCGGCTGGTACGCCTACCGGGCTTCAAAAGCCGCACTCAATATGATCGTCAGGACTGCTGCAATCGAAACCGCCCGGCGTGCGCCGCAGGCGATCATCGTTGGCCTGCATCCTGGCGCAGTCGACAGCCGTCTTTCCAAGCCGTTTCAGGGGAATGCGAGCGCCCGCACCATTTTTGAACCCGCCTCTGCCGCATCGCAGCTTCTCGGCGTGCTCGAAGGGCTCCGGCCGGAGGACAGCGGCAAATGCTTTGCTTATGATGGACAAGAAGTGCTGCCCTAGCCGGCCGCCCGATGAGGTCTCCAGACGCTAGGTATTTACACCCAAGTGCCCTAAGTATGGATTCTCACGGGTTGCAACGGATCAGAGCTTAATGAATGATGCAGTGCCACACGCGCAAGACAAAAAGGCCGGCCGGACCCGGAATCGCCGGGCCTATTACAGGGTCAGCGCCCTCGTCGTTGTCATCCTTATTGCCGCGGCTGCTTCGGGCCCCATCATGAGCCGCGTCGAACAACCCGGATACAGAGTTGAGTCATCGGATGGCCCCCTCGAAATCCGCTCCTACGGTCCCATGATAGCCGCGGAGGCCGTGGTCCAGGGCGAACGCAAGACAGCCATCAACGAGGGTTTCCGGCTAATCGCCGCTTACATCTTTGGGGCCAACAAGCCGAACGCTAAGATCGCGATGACCGCTCCCGTTCAGCAGCAAAAGCAGATTATCGCTATGACCGCACCGGTCACGCAACAGAGTTCAGGGGATGCTTGGACCGTGCGCTTTATTATGCCGAAGGACTGGACCATGGAGACATTGCCTGTGCCGAACGACGCTCGGATCAGCGTAAAGCCGATTCCCGCACGCCGTTTCGTCGCCATCACCTTCTCGGGCTTCGCGACCGATGAGGCGATCCAGAAGCGAACCGGCGAATTGCGCCGCTTCGCGGCCGCACACAAGCTCGCGACAACAGGTGAACCTCTGCTAGCCTTCTATAATCCGCCTTGGACGCTACCTTTCTTCCGCCGCAATGAGGTGATGGTCGAGCTTGCGGGTTAAGCGTGCGATCAGCATCGAGCGTTACAGGCCCGCTGTCGCGGAAGCCATGGACGCCAGGCATTATGCAGGCACTCGAGCTCGCGCAGATCCGCGCGATTACTGCAACCTTTGATTGAGCCGCGGTCCCTTTGGATCGTGATTCTTGAAGTCCGGTTCTGGCCCACTTTCACCGTCTCAAGCTCATTTCGCGGTAGCCCGCAAAGGGATCTGAAAGCGGGCGTGCCGATCTAACAAGGTTTTTCAGACCGCTTGGTCCGCCTTCGGCCTCAAGCGCCTGTTCTGAAAAGCACAACAAAGTATCCGTCCTGCTTCGGCACCACAAGGTCGAATCCGGTAATACTCGCAGCGAGCAAATGTAGGCAGCTGGAACCGGACTCATCATCGAGGGGCACGAACTTCGCGGAGATCGGCAACGGCCATCTGGTCAATTAGGTGGATATGAAAGACCGCCCCTGCCGTTCTGGATGGGGATTCCGAGATTGTGCACCGCATTCAGCCGTTGCTACGTCCCCCCGCGGGCCTCGCTACCCGGTTTGAGGGAATGATGCTATCTACCAAAGGATAACTTGTTCATAGGCAGGAGACTGGCTCATGGCGCAGCGCGGCGGGCATGCAATCGTAATTGGCGCTAGCATGGGCGGTCTTATGGCCGCTCGCGCATTAGCCGAGCATTACGGCACCGTCACAATCGTGGAACGCGATGAACTCCCGGCCAGCCCGCAGCCGAGAAAGGGAGTTCCCCAAGGCAAACACGCGCACGGCCTGCTCGCAAAGGGAAGAGAGGTTCTCGAACAGCTCTTTCCCGGATTTACTCAAGAAATGACCCTGCTGGGCGCCCCTTCAGGCGATATCGTCAAGGATTGCATGTGGTTCAATCATGGCTTTTATCTTTGCAAGACGCCCAGCGCGCTCATTGGCATAGGGACGAGCAGGCCACTCCTCGAAGACGCCGTTCGCCGGAGGGTGGGAGCGCTACCCAACATTCGCCTGCGAGAATCCTGCAACGCGCTGGAACTGGTGTTTGACCCGGCCCAAGGCCGGGTAACCGGCGTGCGGGTCGATGCGCGAGGCGAAGGCGATGGGCCAGAAACGTTGGGCGCCAATCTTGTGGTCGATGCGAGCGGCCGCGGATCGCGCAGCCCCATATGGCTAGAGGCCATGGGCTTCGTGAAGCCCGATGAGGAGCAGATCGAGGTCAAGCACAACTATATGACCCGTGAATACCGCCGCAAGCCCGAGCATCTTCCCGGCACGATGGTCGTCATCATGGCGCCTTGCAAACCGGCATGGCGCGGCGGCGTTCTTATTGCGCAGGAGGGGGAACGCTGGATTTTGGGCTTAACCGGCTGCATGGGAGATGAGGTTCCAGCAAACGAGAGCGGTTATCTTGAATATGCGCGTTCGCTGCCAAAACCCGAAATCTACAACGTGATCAAGAATGCCGAGCCGTTGTCGCCGCCAATGCCCTATCACTTCAAAGCGAACTTGCGGCGCCGGTATGAAAGGCTGACGAAATTTCCAGCGGGCTATCTTGTGTTTGGCGACGCCCTATGCAGCTTCAACCCGATCTACGGTCAGGGCATGACCGTTGCCTGCTTGGAGGCGCTGGCTTTGCGCGACATCCTTGCGGCAGGCCGGGAAAGGATCGCTGAGCGATTTTTCCCGGCAGCGAGCCGCCTCATCGACACGCCTTGGCAAATTGCTGTCGGTGGCGATTTACAGAACCCCAAGGTCGAGGGAAAGCGGAACGCGCAAATGCAATTGATCAATTGGTATGTCGCCAAGCTCTACCGTGCGGCGCAGAATGACCCCGCGCTTGCGACGGCGTTCCTGGAAGTGGCTAATTTTATACACCCTCCGGAAGCACTCTTCCGCCCCGGCATCATCTGGCGGGTCTGGAAGGGAAATCGGGCAATGTCTCGAGTCAATGGGCTGGCGGAAACAAACTGAAACGCTCCCGGCGGCTCTATCTATTCTGTCTATAAGGAGTCCCCGATTGTGCTGAGGCTAGCTGAGGGCACAGTAGACGGCGTTCGTTCGCCAGTGCTGCAAGGCGGTCCGGCCAGCGGCGAAGACGCCGTGGTCTTCGTGCATGGTAATCCCGGCTTCTCGCGCGATTGGGAAGACCTTCTTGAGCGCGTAGGAAGGTTCGCCCGCTGCTTCGCCCCTGATATGCCAGGATTTGGCCAATCCGATAGACCCAGCAA
>JBAVVQ010000642.1:0-3406 GCA_049697375.1 Rhodomicrobium sp. | reverse complement strand
GCGCGGTCTCGCTCAGGCTCGCCAGCGCTTCGAAAAAAGCCTCGAACGTCCCCGTCTGGCTGAGCCGCCAAAAGCGCTTCCACACGCTGTTCCAATTGCCGAACTCCGCCGGAAGCGCCCGCCAGGTAATGTTAGAACGGTGAAATAATGCAGAGCTTCCAGAAACTTGCGGTCGTCGTGGCCGGGTTCCCCGCGCTTTGAGCGCACCGCATGGAACACTTCGACAGCGATCGACCAGTCCTCCTCAGCCATCTGTGTCAGCATAACCGGCCCCTCCAAAAGCCGGTCACCTATGAATCACCGAAAAACTGATTTGGGAATCCACTTCGCCTCAACTGACGACAATCCGTCCACAGGACCTAGGAGCTCGTTGCAATCCAACACTGGTGAATTCCAAGCGCTGGAAGGACCCCCTCACGTGTCTGGATTTTGGATAGTTTAACCCTAAGGTCCTGGTCATTTTGTCGCAGGTCAACATAAATAACTGATGTTTTTCATAGCCTTATGCGGTGCCGGAGCTGAAAATAACGATCCGGATGTAGCCATGTATCGCTACAGTATGACTCAGGCTGCGATGCTGCAAATCAGGTAAAGACTGCGCAAAAGGCGTAGAGTTCCCCGGCGTAGAGATGTAGACAGCACCGATTTTCGCTTCTCATCTCAAGCGATTGGAAACAACAGAAAATTCGGTCTAGCTTCCAGAACTTAGGTTTAACTCTCGCGCCCGGTATCTCGCGGCTTGATCGCAGAAAGCTTTATTGGTTAGAGGCTCGCCTTTCGCAAATGAACATCATCTACCCACTCCCCGTGGATTGACAAGTGTCATAGCAATTCGGTGCACATGCTTCACCGTAGGCATATGAAGCCAGCCGCGAAGCAAGACGTAGTATTTGCCGAGCCGGAGCCGCAGTCGCGCGAACGCGAACTTATTGCCGTCATTCAGGACCTTGTCCAAGAGCTCCATCCCCAACGCGCCAAGTCCATGGATGTAAGCGAGTCGAGTCGCCTGGAACGGGATCTCGGCATCGACAGCCTGGGGCGGACTGAACTCATTCTAAGGGTCGAACGGACCTTCGGCGTGCGGCTTGCTGGGGCGGACGCCAGCGCGGCGGAGACCGTCGGCGACCTCCTTCGCGCACTGGATCAGGCTCATCCCGCGCGCATGGCCCAGGCTGCAGAAGCACCGATGGCGCCTCTCCCCCTTGTGCCGCCTGCTGTCGAAGCGCGGACGTTGATCGACGTCCTCGAGTGGCACGCATCCGCGCATCCCGACCGCCTTCACCTCGCCGTGCTGGGAGACGAAGTCACGCCGGTCGAGACCTTCACCTATCGGGGGCTCGCGGAGGCCGCACGCGAGGCTGCTCAAGGCTTGATCGAGCGCGATGTCATGCCCGGCGACCGGATCGCGCTCATGCTGCCGACCGGCCGCGATTTCTTCGTTGCGTTCTTCGCCATCCTTTATGCCGGCGCAGTGCCGGTTCCGATCTATCCACCGATGCGGCTGTCACAGCTGGAGGAGCATCTGCGCCGTCAGGCCGGTATCCTGCGCAACGCCCAAGCCCGCATGCTGATTACGGTTCCCGAAGCAGGCGGCGCAGCCGCTCTGCTTCAGTCATGGGTCGAAAGCTTGACTGCGGTCGAAAGCTTGACCAGGCTTTCGCCGCGGGGCGGGCCCTCCGGACTGCTGCTCCTTCAGGAGAAATCGATCGCGCTCATTCAATACACTTCGGGCAGCACCGGAGATCCGAAGGGCGTAGTCCTCAATCACGCCAACCTACTTTCGAACATTCGCGCCATGGGCCAGGCGATGGAGGCAACCTCCGCCGACATTTTTGTCAGCTGGCTGCCGCTTTATCATGACATGGGGTTGATCGGGGCGTGGCTTGGATGCCTCTACTTTGCGGCACCGCTGTATGTTATGTCGCCGCTCAGCTTTCTGATGAGGCCCGAAAGCTGGCTCCGGGCAATTCACCGGTTTCGCGCGACGCTGTCCGGTGCACCGAATTTCGCGTACGAGCTCTGCCTGAATAAAATCGACGACAGGAACCTGGAAGGGCTTGACCTATCTTCGCTGCGCATGACTGTGAACGGCGCGGAGCCGGTAAGCGTACCGGCGCTCCGCCGGTTCATCGAAAGATTCGGCCATTTTGGCTTTCGGCCCGGCGCGATGGCGCCGGTCTACGGTCTTGCCGAAAACTCCGTGGGACTAGCGTTTCCGCCGCCAGGACGGCCGCCGGTGACCGACCGGGTCGATCGCGGGTTATTGAGCGTACGCGGAATCGCGGCGCCCGCGTTGACAGACGACCCCCGCGCCCTTGAGATTGCCAGCTGCGGCGCCCCGCTGCCAGGCCACGAGGTTCGAATTGTAGACGAGTTGGGTTTCGAACTCGGCGAAAGGCACGAGGGACGGTTGGAATTTCGCGGGCCATCGGCGACCGCTGGTTATTTCCACAATGAAACGAAGACACGCGAACTCTTCCACGGCAGCTGGCTTGACAGCGGCGACCGCGGGTATATGGCGGGCGGGGAGGTTTACATAACTGGCCGGATCAAAGACATCATCATCCGGGCCGGACGCCACATCTATCCGCAGGAAATAGAAGAAGCCATCGGCGAAGTCCCTGGTATTCGCAAGGGGTGCGTTGCGGTGTTTGGCGTGGCGGATCGCACATCGGGGACCGAGCGCGTCGTCATTTTAGCGGAGACACGCGAGAGCGATCCTGCGGCCCGCGCAGCGCTCCAGGCGCGCGCTCAACAGACAGCTACGGACATCGCCGGTACGCCCCCCGACGAAGTCATCCTCGCACCGCCGCGGACGGTGCCGAAGACATCGAGCGGCAAGATACGCCGCGCCGCGGCCAAAGACCTTTATGAAACAGGGCGGATTGGGGCGAGGCAGCGAGTGCCATGGCTTCAGTTGCTGCGCCTGTCGCTTGCCCGCGCCCGCCTGCAATTTGCGCGGCTGGCTGGCGTCTTCCGCGCGACCCTCTACGCAACCTGGTGGTGGATCGTCATGCCGTTGAGTTTGGTGGCCGCATGGCTCGCCGTGATGACGCTGCCCCGGGTAGATTGGCGATGGCGCGCGGTGCGAGGTATTGCCCGCGCTGCGCTCGCGGCGATCGGGACGCCGGTCGCCGTCAAGGGCCTCGACCGGCTGCCGTCGACTAACGCGGTGATTGTGTTCAATCATTCAAGCTACATGGACGTGGTGGTTCTCGGCGCCGTTCTACCTGGTGAGCCGGCTTTCATTGCCAAGAGCGAGTTTGCGCCACAGTTTTTTGCTGGGAATTTCTTACGCCGCTTGGGCACGTTGTTCGTGGAGCGTTACGACACCAGCGCGAGCCTTGCCGACACCGAGAAAGCCATCAGCATGGCCCGGCACGGACGCAATATCGTTGTCTTCCCC
>JBAVVQ010000641.1:0-3148 GCA_049697375.1 Rhodomicrobium sp. | reverse complement strand
GTGAACGTGACCTCCGCCGTCGACGCGCCCGCTTGAAACGGATTGTAGGTCAGCGGCCGCTGCGTCACCGGCCCGAGCAGGCTCAGCTGGCAGCCTTGCGCAGACACAGCAGAAACCGCCAACCAAGCCGCTAGCGCCGCCCATCGCTTAATTCGTAGCATTGTCAGCCTCTGCTTCGAAGACCGGCGGCTTCTGCCGCCCGCCGCTCGGCTTCAGTGTGCCCACATAATGGAGGCCGGTAACGCCTTCGGGGATCTCGATGCCATAGCGGCTCGGCTCCGGCTCGGTGGGCATCTCGATGATCCACTTGCCTGGCGCAAGTCCCTGCGCCCCGAAGCTCCCGGCGCGGTTCGTGAACAGCTCCACCTTTCGGCCATTCTCCTTGTTCGCCTCGCGGGCTTCGCCTGCAAGCAGCGGCAGCGGTTCGCCTTCCGCATCCAGAAGTTTTCCCGTCGCGGTAACCGTATAAGCGGAACCGGCCTTGAGATTGTATCCCGCCTTGTAAGGCGCCTTCATATCGAAAGCTGCGCTACCGAGATCGTATCCCGCAGGCGCGCTAGGCGCGTCATAGATCACGCGGGCCGGTCTGTAAGGGCTCGCATTTGGCACGACAGCCGGGCCCAGCCAATCGGTTTCAGCCACCAGCGAATCCGTTCCTCCAACCACAACCGGACTGCCCTGCAGGCTTTCGTGCCGCGTGATGAGAGCAAATCCGCTCGTAACGGGACGGCCCATGCCCCAGGCGCCGTCAGCATAGACAAAGCTCGTCCCGATGCCGACAGCGGATCGTTCCTGGGTGCTGGACGCATTGAGCGGTCCGCTATAAGTGAGACCGTTGAAACTCGCCGCATGGTTGAAGTAGAATTCGGCCCGGTTGGCGAAGTAGGAAGCCGAGCCGCTGACGCCGCTCTGACCATCCGCGTGGGTCTCCGCCATCGCCGTCGCACTCCAGGAGCCGACGCCCGAGGTCTCGCTTGACTGCGAGTAGGTGTTCTGCATCGTCTGGCTTCGGCTGTCGTAACTTGCAGAGGCGTTGTCATGGGCATCGGGAGTCCATGCAAGACGCAAAAAGGTCTGGAATCCGTTCTGATTATAGGCACAGCAGGCGCTCGCTTCCGCCGTCTGCTCCCTGCCATAGCTGAGCGAAATCGAGCCGGAAACGTTATCCCAGAGCGGCGCCGAGAGGGTGGCGTCAGTCTGCCAGCGGTTACCCGGGTCGGACGCGCTTGTTTTGTCCGCGAAATAGTATGAAAAGGAGACGCCCCCCGTTAAACTCCAGGGCAGATGCTGAGCATAGGTTGCTGCAACATAGGCGCTATAGTTCACCGGGCTCATGTACGTTCCAACAGTCTCGAAGTCGTGAGTCCGGTATTCGCCAAGGAGACGAAGACTGGAATTGTAGCCGAACCAGTTGAACTTATCGTAGTCATAGCCGAGCTGGATCGCAAAGCCCCCGGCGCCCTCATAGGTATTACTTGCCGCAAGCTTCGCTGTGAAGAAGCCATCGATTGTCTGCGCTGCAACGCCAGCGCCTGCCATGGCCACGTCAGTGTCCGCCTGGAAGTTGGAATTCACCGTCAGCCAGTTCAGGATACCGGTTCTGTAGAACCCCGTCACAGCAGGCTGGTTAAAGAAATACTGCCGCTGCGTGTAAAAGCCGTTCGCGGAGTTTTTATGAACGAGCGTCGTATTGCTCGGATCAGAGCCCGCGTCTGGGGTACCCGTGTCGTAAGACTTGAAACCTGCGTTGAAGGACCATTCGCTGATGCCGGGAGACAGCAGCTCTCGCCCTGAAAAGCCGGTAAACTCCAAGGTCTGACGCTGACCGGCATCATCCTCGATAATCAGCTTCACATTATTTGCGCCTGGGTTCAGCGGAAGATCGGTCAAGTTGTAATTTCCGGGGCCAAGCCTGATGCGCTTCATCAGGACGTTGTCGACAAGAATGTCCACGTTCGATGGGCGCTCGACACGGAAGGAATGCGCGCCCGTCGGGCGGATAGACTTTTGCGGCTGGAGCTGCGCATAGGCCACATCGGCCGATATGCCGAGAAGATCCGGCGCTGTCTGTAAGCCCGTGAATTGCGGGCTGACATCCCCCACGCGAACGCGGATCGCCTCATCGGGCAAATCGTAGACCAGCCGGGTTCCTCTTCTGTAGACGATATAGTTTTGGAAATAGCTTGGACTAAACCACTGCGAACCGGGGCTCCCGAATGCGCCTTCGGCTTCAAAAACGTACGCTCCGATGCGAACCGCGCCATCGAAATCGATGGTGGGAGCTTCGAAGCCGGCGCCTCCGTAAGCGTTTTGACTGACATAGGCCGCGCCCAGATGGAGGTTGAGATAGGCGCTCACGGAAGCTGGCTGTTCTAGCGTTGCACTTTCGCTTTCGGTGTTCTGCTGGAAGCTGAGGGTACTGGTTGGCCGCTGATCTACAGTTGGAAGAACCTCAAGCTCAAGGTTGAGCGGGTCGTAGCGAACATTGATGCCTCGGTCGCTGAGCGTGGTTACGGAAAGGTAATCCGGTTTCTCGCCGCCGAGCTCGCCCGGCTCTTCTGTTTCCAGTTGCTGTGACACCAGTTGCACGGCCGAACTCGGGTTGCCCGGGGCCTTCTTGCTAACGATGCTGCCGCCTGCAACCTGAACAGTCTGGCCTTCAGGTACAGCGAGAGCAGCGGTCAAAACCTCAGGACGATAGATCTTTCCAAGATAGGTTTTCAGGAGCTTTGCATCGACGAAAAGCTTGTCGTCTGCGGTAATCTTGATCCCGACATCGCCAAGCCTTGCGCCGTCGACCTTCAGCGGAACTTCGATCTCGCAGGTCCGCCCCGTAGGATTGAGTTTCATAACGGCCTGCGGGGGGGCATCGATGATTTGTGATTTCCACCCGTTCGCGGCGGGGGCGGCAAGAGCCGCCGACGCAAGCGCAAGGCTTGCCGTCATATACCCGGCCGCGCGGATAGACCTTCTCATCACCGACGCTCGTGCCCCAAGGAGGTGGATGATCGAATTTCTGGCGGTGCAGCGTGTCCATCGCGGCTCCCGTCGTTATTTTGCGATCTTCGGCTTGTAATCGAGGGTCGCTGAGATCCTGCCAGCTCCTCCCGGAACGTCTGCGGGTACGAGAATGCGCCTCGTTTTGCCC
>JBAVVQ010000640.1:0-2285 GCA_049697375.1 Rhodomicrobium sp. | reverse complement strand
GATCGTAGCCGAGGCGGGCCTCGTTCAGCGAGCTGACCTCAGTTCCGTCCAGATAGTCCTTTGTGATATGGAAAAGCGGCCAGGTGGACCAGGTCTTGAGCGCCTGGAACATCTTGCAGCCCGTCTTGTCCTTGACGTGCTTCAGGATGCTCAGATTGTGGCGCAGACTATCGTCCTCGATCACGAATGAGGCGGGGCCGACAAGCGCCGGGTCGAGCGAAGACCTTGGCCGCTTTCCCATGCGCTAAACCTGCGCCGGGAGCGGCTTATAGTCGATCACCTCGAACGGCAGGCCATTCGCGGCGACGCCTTCGAGGAAGGGTTCGGGATCGAGTTGCTCGACATTGTAGACGCCTTCGCCCCTCCAATGCCCTTGCATGACCATCATGGCCGCAACCATGGGCGGCACGCCAGCCGTGTAGGAAATCGCCTGCGAGCCGACTTCCTTGAACGTTTCCGCGTGGTCGCAGACATTGTAGATGAACTTTGTGCTTTCCTTGCCGTCCTTCACGCCGGTGATGACGCAGCCAATGACGGTCTTGCCGCTATAGTTGGTCGCGAGCGACGCGGGATCGGGCAGCAGCGCTTTCAGAAACTCCATCGGCACGATCTTCTGGCCCTTGAAGTCGATGGGCTGGATGTTATCGAGGCCAATATTGCGAATGACGCGCAGATGCGTCAGGTAATTTTCGGAGAACGTCATCCAGAAGCGCATGCGCTCGAGCCCCGGCAGGTTCCTGGCGAGCGACTCCATCTCCTCGTGGTAGAGCAGATAGCTCTCCTTGCAGCCTGCGACCGGATAATCGAAGGTGAAATGCACGGCGTCCTTGTCGAGAATTGCCGGTGTTTCCACCCACTTTCCGTGTTCGAAATGCCGGACGATCTGTGTGACTTCGCGGATGTTGATTTCCGGATTGAAGTTGGTCGCGAAGGCCTTTTCGTGCGAGCCCGCATTCGCGTCCATGATGTCGACAAAGCGGATGGTGTCGAAGTATTTCTTCAACGCATAGGCGCAATAGGCGTTGGTCACGCCCGGGTCGAAGCCAGCGCCAAGCACCGCCATGACGCCCGCCTTCTTGTACCGGTCGTCGAATGCCCATTGCTGCTTATACTCGAAATGCGCCTTGTCCTTGGACTCGTAATTGGCGGTGTCGATGTAATGTACGCCGGTCGCGAGACATGCCTCCATGATCGCGAGATCCTGGTAGGGAAGGGCAAGGTTGATCACCACCTCGGGCGCTGCCTTTTCGATGAGTCCGATGACTTGCTTTGGCTCGTCGGCGTCGACGACGTGGGTGGCGATATCGACGCCGGTGCGCTGCTTGACCGATGCCTTGACCGCATTCGGCTTTTCGATGGTGCGGCTCGCCAGGTGGATCTTTTTGAAAACATTCGCGTTCATCGCGCATTTGTGCGCCGTCACACTGCCGACGCCGCCCGCGCCGATGATGAGCACCGTTCCTTCGTTCATAAGATTTTATCCCTCGGCTTATCGCTTCGACGAGCAAGAGCAGTTCGGCAACCTCATAACAAAAAACAGCCCAGGCGCTCTTCACTCATTCGTGTAAGGATGTTGTTCGTCTTTCACGCGAAAATAGAAATGTTCACGCATTTCAATTGGGTAAGGTGTTTTTCATGAGCGCATCGGACATTTTGCAACCCATTCGCGGCAGCAGGGGCGCCAGCGATCCTGGCCCCCGCAATATCGAACTCGACCGGCAAAATCCCGATCTTCTCGCGCCGCCGGAAACCGATCATGGCCTCTTGCCAAACCTGAAATTTTCCTTCTCCCAGGCTCATAACCGGCTTGAGGAAGGCGGCTGGGCGCGCGAGGTGACGGTTCGCGAACTCCCCGTGTCGACCTCCATGGCCGGGGTGAACATGCGCCTTGGGCCGGGTGTGGTGAGGGAGCTGCACTGGCACAAGGAGGCCGAGTGGGGTTATGTGACCCAGGGCCGCGTTCGCGTGACGGTCGTCGATGTCGATCGAAGCGTGTTCGTGGACGATCTGCAGGCCGGAGATGTCTGGCTCTTCCCGGCCGGCATTCCGCACTCCATCCAGGGGCTCGAGGAGGGGTGCGAGTTTCTTCTTGTCTTCGACGATGGCGACTTTTCTGAAGACCAGACCTTGCTGATTACGGAGTGGTTCGCCCATACGCCGCGCGAGGTGCTCGCAAAGAACTTCGGCGTGCCGGAAGCTTGCTTTGCGAACATCCCGAAATCCCAGAAATATATCTTTCCTCTTCCTGTGCCTGCGCCTCTGAATGAGGTCCTGAACCAGCTTCC
>JBAVVQ010000639.1:0-6418 GCA_049697375.1 Rhodomicrobium sp. | reverse complement strand
GCTCTCAGGCGCGTGATATTTTGCATGAAGGAAGTGAGGCCCATCGAGCCAAGCTTATCGAAGAGCTCGTAGCCCGCTGTCGAGCTATTTGGGAGACCTCGTTCTGCCAAAAGCATTCTTGCTCTCGCAGCTTCTCCGCGCTTCACGAATATCTTGGTCGCATCCGTATTGACATCGAAAGGAACGCCTGCTTCGCGAAGAACGCCGCCCATCCGGGCCACTTCGGGCGGCGCCAGCCCGACATAGAGGACTTCTAGATCGGGCCTGGAAAGGTAATAGCTGCCAAGCCCGACAATCGCGAAGATCGCAATGCCAACGCTTGCGAGGGCCACAAGACGCCGAGGTCCGAGACCCATGAGACTGACCCAAAGACGTTCCAGTTGGTCGCCGCCTGCCATTATCCCCTCGAAAGCGAATTCGATGGGATTGTTCGCGGTTCACCTTGCGTGTAGCAGGAGAGCTGCATTGCAGCTCCCCCGTCATATCAGTTTATTACTGGAAGAGTTTCAGGACCATCTGTGTCGACTGGTTTGCAATCGACAGCGATTGCACGCCAAGCTGCTGCTGAACCTGGAGAGCCTGGAGTCTCGTCGAGGCCGTATTCAAGTCCGCATCGACGAGCGAGCCGACGCCATTGTCGATTGACGTCTGCAAGCTTGAAACGAAGGATTGCTGCTGGGTGATGCGCGCCCGGGCCGTGCCGATCTCGGAGGCCGCGGCGGTGACAGTCGAAATCGCGGCGTCGACCTGCTTCTGGTACGCATTCAGTGTCGCCTGATCGGCTGGAGTATCCGTGAGCGTATGTATGTCCAGATTGAAGATGGACGCGCCCGTACCGGCTGCGTTGCTGGTTACGGCTGCGGCGCCGGTTTGGGCAGGCTGGTAGGAGCCTACGGTCGATGTGTCGACCTTGTCCAGGATACCAATATTGCCGTTCGAATCGAACAGGGTTGTTTTCGTGAGATCGACCGAGATCATACCGACGGTTACCGCGCCGGAGGGGTCGCGCGAGTACGATGAGACGAATTCCTGCGAGGGGTTATAAGTTGCCGATGCTGAGTTGACCGAAAGAACATTCTGCCCGTTGAAGTTTGCGGAATCGGAGATGTTCTTGAGCTGCGCCTGATCTTGTGCGATCTGCGCCTGGATCTTGACCCTGTCGATGCCGGGCGTCGTGGCCGCGAGGAGTTGGGCTTTGATATCACTCAGCGTGGTCTGGATTTTGTCCAAGGCATTGGTGGCGACGTCGAGCGAAGATCCGCCCAAGCTCAAAGTGTCGGAAACAGTCGAGAGAGCATTGCTGTCGCTCTTCAGCACTGTTGAAATCGCGAAATAGGCCGCGTTGTCCGCCGCACTGCCGATCTTCAAGCCGGTTGAGATCTGTTGCTGAGTGTCTCGGAGGCTTTGAACGGTATTCTGGAGGTTGAGGAGGGCGGTGCTGGCAGCAATGTTATTGAGAATGCTCGTCATGAGAGGTGTCCCTTTGTGAGGTGAATATCGGGACATACCGGCTTGGAACCGGCATACGGGGACGGCTTCATGCCTGCGAGGTACTCACAACCAACGCGAGTTTCACTCCCGTATAACAACCAGAAGGCGCTTGAATCTTTAATTTAAGGTTAAAGGCCAGGAACTCACCCGTTATGATGAAAACTTTTGACGTGGTTTCTGTCGGGCGGATTTAATTTTCGGTTAATGAAAGGAACGCAGCAACCCGCCAACAAGGAGGTTCCAGCCGTCGATCAGGATGAAGAACAAGATCTTGAAGGGGAGCGATATGGTCGCCGGAGACAACATCATCATGCCCATAGACATGGTCAGAGTTGCGGTAATAAGGTCTATGACGAGAAAAGGAAGCATAATCAGAAAGCCGATCTCGAAGCCCCGCCGCAATTCGGAAATCATGAAGGCAGGGATCAAGGCGCGTAGTGGCGTTGCTTCCGTTGGAGCGTTCGCACTTTGAGAACGTGACATCCCGGCAAACAAGTCGATGTCCTTCTGGCGGACGTTGGTCGTCATGAAGTCGCGGAAAGGATCGCTGATCCTGTGAAACGCCTCTTCCTCGGATATCTTGTTGTCCATGAAGGGCTTCACGCCGCCTTCCCAAGCCTTGTCGAAGGTTGGTCCCATCGTAAATAGGGTCATAAAAAGCGCCAGGCTGATGAGAACGAGGTTCGCCGGCGTTGAGGGCATGCCAAGACCAGCCCGCAGGAATGAAAGTGCGATGATGAAACGGGTGAAGCATGTCACCATCACTAGTATTCCCGGCGCAACCGAGAGCACAGTAACAGCCAGAATAAGCTGGATGATTCGTGCCGATGTCATGCCCGACGAACCGGGAAGCAGAGAAGACAGATCGCTTTGCTGAGCCGCGGCGGGCAGCGCAGACACTAGAACCACCGTCGCAGCGAAAAAAACCGGCGTCGGCACGCGGCCAGCAACTAAAAACATGCGTCAGCCAGCTCCGCTTTTCTGACGATCGAAGACATCCTCGAAAAGCGCCAACAGTTTATGTCAAATTTTTTGGCGCCTGAAGCCACGGACATTCTGAGTTTGCAGAACATCTTAAAAATCGCACATGGTTATTGAATGACAAAGGACTGCAATAATAGTTCTCGAACTTTGCCTGCTCCCAATTGAACGGAGCGTTTTCTCAAGTCCTCCCTCACGTATTGGAAACCTGTTGGCCCATCGAGTTCCGATAAAGAGACCGTCCTCAAATAACTAACAAGATCATCGCCGATCTTTGCGGCCAGCGCCGCTGAGTCTGGCGTATTTGGTTCGAGGACGACGACTGCTTCCAGACGGACGTAAAGAGTTGAAGGATCGCGCAGATTGGTGACAATCGTCGCCAGCGGTCTCACCTCAGCTGGCTTCGCTACGGGCGCCTTTGCGGGAGAGGCCGCTGTATCGGCAACCGCACTTCCGCCCTTGATGCCCAAGAAGCCGAAAGCAAAGCCACCCGCGATTGCCGCCAAAGTGCCGATCACGGCGCCGATGATTCCGCCTCGCGAATTTCCTTTCTCAACCATGCTGCCTCACATTGTCTGCATCAGAAGGGGCTCAGTCTGTTGTAAAGTTGCTGTCCCCATCCGGGTTGCTGAACTTCCATCACACGACCGCGGCCACCATAAGAAATCCGTGCTTCGGCGATCTTGTCGTAAGCGATGCTGTTATCTGCGGCGATATCTCCTGGCTGAACGATACCAGCAATAATGAGTTCGCGAAGCTCGTAATTGACCAGGATCTCCTGGCGGCCGCTGACGATCAGATTGCCGTTGGGCAAGACGCAGGTCACAACCGCGCCGACGCGCAAATCGATGCTTTCAGAGCGAGAGACACCGCCCTGTCCTTGCGAGTGCGACGTCGACTGGATCTTGGGATCGAACTGCCCCGTACTTTGCGCGTTGAACTGCTTGGACCAGTTTAGATTGAGTGTCTCCGTAACGTTCATTTCTACAGCCGAATCGCGATTGGCGCTCATCGTATTGTTGAACGAAGCTTGGTCCTTGATGGAGATCTTTACAGTAATCAGATCGCCGACTCTGGCGGCCCGGGAGTCTTTGAATAAGTCCGCGGCGCCATCCTGCCATAGTGACGCGTTTGATACGTAGCTTGGCCGGGCTACAGGCATCGGGCCGACGACCGTATTGTCCGGTACGATCCCTGTCCCCACAGGAGAAAGCGGCGGCGCTTTGTTAAGTTCTTCCAAAGTCTGGAAGCAGCCGCCCAGCAAACTTGCCACCAAGGTTAACCCAATAGCTGCCCGCATCATGATTTCCCGTTACCTTGAGGCTTCGCCGCCTCCTGTTGTCCCGCGTTCGACGGCTCAGCGGATGCATTCCTCGGGACGTCTTTTTCTGCGCTCGCGGCTTTGTCGCCAGGCCGCGCCGCCCCGATCATTACCGAGACCAGTCGAGCCGCCTTTACAGTTTCCATCTGGTCAAGGATGGCGCTTGAATTCTTGGCGCTAAGCTTGAGCAGGAGAGCCGCCGCCGCCTCCTCGTCCATCGCCGCGAGTTGAGGAGCAGCCGCATCGGGCTTAATCTTGGAATAGAGCTTGACGAGGCTGCCTTCAGCCTTGGCGATGAACTCGTCCCGGCGCTTCAACCACTCCTGAAACTCAGCCTTCCTCGCTTCAAGGAGGGCGGTCTTTTTCGCCAGTTCGTCCTCCAGGCGTGCAAGTTCTGACTTCTCGTGCAGGAACCGCGCATCCAAAGCGGGATCGGCTATGTTCTCACAATAGGACTTGACTGTTGGGGACGGCTCCGTTGCCAGTGCGGGCTTGAGTGGAAGGTCGGCTTTCGGGCCTGGGGCGGCAGTTGAATCGGGAGCCGGTTTAGGCTGCAAGGCCTTTTGGGCTGGAGCTGTGCGCGGCTTGGGAGACGAGCCGAGCCCATCTTCCTCTTTCCAGCCCCATGTGGGATTTCGTTCCGCGCTAAATACGCCCGTCGCCGTGATTACGATGAGGAGGGCGGTTAACCACCGAAGGGCAAGAAAGCGCTGGCGTTTCATTGAACCACAAGCTCCGCCTGAAGAGCCCCCGCTGATTTTATTGCTTGAAGAATCGCAATAATTCCCTGCGGCTTAAGCCCCATCCGATTCAGGCCCGAAACGAGCGTTTGAAGATTTGGACCTGCGAGAATGGTAAGGCTGCCGCCGGCCTCGTCGGTATTGATGGTTGTCCGCTGCTCGGTCTCCGTCCTGCCGCTTGAAAAGGGGAGCGGCTGAACAACTTGCGGCGTCTCCGTGACGCGAACCGTTATACTGCCATGCGCCACTCCCACGGGCGAAATTCTGACGTCCCGACCGATGACGACCGTCCCGGTCTTCTCGTCGATTACGATCCTCGCAGGCGTATCGGGCTCAATCGGCAGTTCGCCTAACTCGGCTATGAAACGGGCCGCATCGAGTCTGGGCGGCCGCAACAGCGTGATGGCGCGCAAATCCCTCGCTCGTGCCGCGCGCCCGTTGTAGCGCTCGAGTGTATAGGCGTTAATGACATCGGCCGCTCTCGTGGCGGTCGCAAAATCGGGATTGATCAGTTCCAGCGTGAAGGATTTTTCGTGTTCCAGCTCGGCAGGCAGCTTGCGCTCCACCAGCGCCCCATTGGCGATGCGGCCAGCGGTCGGTACGCCCTGGGTCAGCGTTTCCGCGCGCCCGGACGACTGAAATCCTGAAACGCTCACAGGACCTTGCGCCGCCGCGTAAATCACGTTGTCGGCGCCGGACAACGGTGTCAGCATCAGCGTTCCGCCCGCCAGGGAGGTTGCATTGCCAAGGGAGGAGACGGTTATGTCGATCCGGGACCCCTCTGCGGCGAAGGCGGGCAACTCAGCGGTGATGATGACAGCCGCGGTATTCTTGGTCTGAACCTGATTGTTGCCCCCGGCGCCGCTGCGGATGTTCACCCCCATGCGGTCGAGCATGGACTGAATGGACTGGCTCGTGAACGGGGACGCGCGAAGACTATCTCCCGTGCCGTTCAGACCGACGACCAAGCCGTAGCCGACAAGCTGGTTGGGTCTGACATTCTTGATGACGGCGATGTCCTTTATGCGCGTCGTCGCTGCCTGCGCGGAACCCAGGACCGAAAGGAGAATCGCAATCAGCAGCCGCCGGACCATCAGTCTGCTCGCAAGCTTCCATCAGACTGAACAACGCCGCGAATGACGATGCCTGAGTCCGGATTTCGAGCGCTGATCATCTCGCCGGCGCTTCCCGATTCGAGTGCAAGCGCGACACCCGATATCGTGACCGTCCCGGATTGAAAGACAACTGGTATAGTCTTCCCCTGGAAGACCACATAGGCTTCGCGGATCGCAACTCTTGGAATTGGCTGGCCAGGCAGCAATGTTCGGCGGGCAGTCTTGCCGATCAGGCTTTCCGCGTCGGTCGCGAGCGGACCAACGCCTCTGGTCTGCGCAACTGGCTTAAGACTAATCATGTCTTCGGTGATGATGTCGCCCGGGTAAATGATCCGCTTCGCGACAGGGAGGATAGCGCCCGCATCGTCTGCAAGAACTGAACAGGACAAAAAGAGGGTCAGCACGACCGTAGCCCCTATCCGAAGCGGGATTCGCATAACTCGCGCCCTAGAGATTGTTCTTGGTGATCGTCTGATACATCTCGTCCGTGGCTTGAATGATCTTTGAGTTCATTTCGTAATTTCGCTGGGCGGATATCAAGTTCGTGATCTCCTGGACCGGGTCGACATTTGAACCCTCGAGATAACCCTGCTGGATCGTGCCGTAGCCGGGTTGACCGGGCGCCGCCACCTGGGCATTCCCGGAAGACGTGGTCTCCTGGTACAAATTGTTGCCCTGGGCTTGTAACCCGGCTTCGTTCGGGAAATTCGCAATCGTGATCTGTCCAGCTTGCTGCAATGCCCCGGTTCCGGTATCGACGTAGACAGTGC
>JBAVVQ010000638.1:0-9494 GCA_049697375.1 Rhodomicrobium sp. | reverse complement strand
CTTCGTCGAGCCTGTTGAATACCTTGGTCTTATCGTCGCATTGAAGACGCCCGGTCGTTGCATCGTGATTGAAGGGCCCTCCGGCATAGGTAAGACAACGGCAGCGTTGAAGGCCGTCGCCGACGCTGGGATTGTGGACTATGTGTTGACTCTTTCAGCCCGAAAAAAGGAAGACCTCGAAACAATCGCAGAACTCCCGTCGCTGCTTCCCCTGGGCGTTGTTCTCATTGATGATTTCCACCGCCTCGAAGATGACGTGAAGCGTAGCATCGCAGATCTAATGAAGACACTGGCGGATGAGGGAGCAACACACAGCAAACTCATTGTCCTTGGCATCACTAATGCCGGTGCTTCTCTTATTTCCTTTGGAAAAGACCTTGCAAACCGTATAGAAATTATCAGGCTTGAAGCGAATCCTGAGGATAAGATCCACAAACTCATCACGCTTGGCGAAACACACCTTACATCAGCATACAAGTCTTGAACGAGTTCGTGAATGTTTGCCGCAAGAAGCTGCACCTCGATTGGAAGGAGATCGAGGAACGGCTTGCGGTCGTGAGGGCGCTCGTCAGTGAGGTTGTTCCGGTGAGCATCGACGTGCACGAAAAAGCCGTCGAACTTGCCCAAGACTACGGCTTTTCCTTTTATGATGCGCTTATCGTTGCGGCGGCGGTCGCCCTGGATTGCAGGGAGCTTCTAGCCGAAGACATGCAAGATGGACGCGTCGTCATGAACCTTACGATCAGGAATCCATTTGCCAGCCCGTCAGAGCTTGGCCGCTAAGGAACCGCTGGAAAGAGACGGAGCCCGGAACGAACCGCCCACCGCATCCATTGCCCTCCCCAGAGGAGTAAGCAATGACAGATGACGTAAAAAGCGGTCCCCTCCCCGGCGCCGCAGGCGGTCCAGACATCCCGAGCCGCGACATACCGGGCGGCGGCGCGACCGATACAGGCAGACCCGGAGCGCTGGCGGCGGCGGCGGCGTGCAGCCCATTCCCAATCCGTCCGGCATTCCGGGCAAAGCGGCAGCGGGCGAAGGCGAGGACAAGGGCGATCTCGCGCCAGGCCCCGATCAGACGCTCAACGACATCAAGAAGGGCTCGCGCTAGGAGTCCAACCCACGGCGCGGCACGCCTTGGTAAATGGTTCGTCGCCGCGCCGATTGGTTAATCGCGCCATGGTTAACAGGACCGCGCCAGAATTATTTCCGGCCATGTATTTGGAAGAGAGGTGCCGCCTCTCGCAATGCATACAGAAAGCCGTTGGCCTCAAAGGGGACCAGGCTCCCCCCGTTGCTGCAAAGTGGAGCCCTTTCGGGCTCCACGCTCATGCTGCTAGATGTTTCGCCCTCTGAAGAAGTGCGCGACGAGCGAGATAACGAGCAGAATGAGAAAGACGTAGAAGATGATTTTCGCAATTCCGGCGGAGGCGACGGCGATGCCGCCGAACCCAAATATACCGGCAATAATTGCGATCACGAGAAAGGTTAAAGCCCAGCCTAGCATTCTATTCTCCCTGTGCGGACGAGATCCTTTACAGGCAACACGCCGGATTGGGGCTGCGTTCCTCAGTAACCTTGGCGCTTGCGGGGAAACGATCGTGGAGGACCGGGCTGAAAGCTGACCTCGCTGCGAAGCCAAAGCATGCAATCGATTGTCGCCTCGCCTGCTTCGATCATCCAAAAGCCGTTCGGCTCGCCGCGTTTGCGGCTTGATAGCGCCGTCGGCGCCCCGACCGCCAGCATACGCCCGCCTTCGACCTCGGCTTCGATCGCGTAGCTTTGATGGATATGGCCCGACATGACGAGATCGACGCCACACTCTGCAAAAGTTGAAAGCGCCAGCTTTGCCCGCCTGATGGGCTCCGCCCTCCGCAGGCCGGGAACGTTCATGAGCGGATGATGGGCGGCTACGGCCTTGAACCGGTTCGCCGGCGCCGACGACAGGACCGCCTTGGCCGCCTCGATATCGCGGAGCCTTGCCGTTCCCTCCTGCCAGCGCAGATGAGGCTGCCAGGAGCGGGTGGTGTTCAAGCCAAGCACCATGCCATCCTCCCGCTCGATCACTGGCATGAGGCACGTCCCATTTGCGGCATGGCTATAGCGGTGAAACGGGTTGCGAAAACGCTGAACGAGATTGAAGTAGGGAAGATCGTGATTGCCAGGAAGCACCAGCGTCGGCGCTTCAAATGCGGAAAGCCAGACTTTGGCTTGCTCAAACTCCAGTCGCCGCGCGCGCAGGGTCAAGTCGCCCGCGATGACGACGACATCCGGCTTCTGGCCGTCGATCAGCGCCCGCAGCTCTTCCGCGAGCCCTTCCGGCACGCTTCCGAAGTGGAGGTCGGCGGCAAGCGCGATCTTCATTTTTGCGCGAGCGGCGCAAAAACCCTCAGCGCCTTCGGATGAATTTGATAATAGAGCGGTGTCTTCACCGTCTCGACCTCGCCGTCGTTCGACAAGCGAAGCCTTTTCTTGCGTGTCTTTATGACCACTTTCGTCGCGGACAGACAGTCGAGCCTGTCGTCGCCGCTCCAAAAGCCGAGCGCGGCGCGCGCCAGAACCCATAAAAGCCCGAGCCCGCTGTGAGGCTTGGCGATGTAGACGCCGAGCCGGCCCCTGTCGAGGGCTTCGCGCGTGAAGATCAGCGACGGCTGCTTCCTGTAGACGTTGTTCGAGATGGCGAGCGAGAAAACGCGGACACGGCGGCTCATTCGTTCATCACCGTCGATGGACAACTCCAGATGCCTGCGGGACGCCATGATTGTTCGCAAGAGCTTGAAATATCCCGCCAAACGAGGCCAGAAAGGCCGCCCCCTGAGATTCTGGCGCTCCTCACTGATTTCCGACGGTAAACCCAGCATCGAATTGCAAAGGAATATCTCGCCATTGACCTCCGCAACGTCGATCTCGCGATAGCCGCCATTGGCAAGGACGCGCAGAGCAGCCCGCGGCTCAACGGGAATGTGCAGGTCATGCGCGAGGCGGTTGACTGTTCCGAGCGGAAGAATGCCAAGGGCGATCTCCGAGCCAAGGAGCCGGCTAGCGGCGCTCCGGATGGTGCCGTCGCCGCCCCCGGCGACAAGAATATCCGGATGGGCGGCGACCGCCTTGTCCAGCGCCGCCTCGATCTGTTCCGGCTCTACGACATGGACCTCCATTTCATGGCCGGCTACCTGGAACGCAGCTTCCGCCTCGTCCGCAAGCTGTTCGAGAGAGTAACCGAGGGCGCTTCCCGCTTTGCGATTGATGACGGCGTGAACGCGCATTGGTTTCCCTGCCCCCGATTCACCGAGACGCTCAGTCGCAACGCTGTAAAGCAATACAAAGTTTCCTAATGGATTTGACACGGAGCGCGGCGGCATTCAAGCGGCGTCCCACCGCGCTGGGCCACACCACTTTGAGAACGAGAAAATGGAGGCTATTCGCTCTGGCTTTGCGCCTCGCGCTTCTCCTTCGCCGCACGCTGGCGCTCGACCATTTTCACAGACAGGATCGAAAGCTCGTAGAGAAGGAGCGTGGGTATGGCAAGACCGGTCTGGCTCAGCACATCGGGCGGGGTGAGCACCGCGGCCACAGCGAAGATGATAACGACGGCATAGCGCCATTGCGCTCTCAGCCACTGCGATGACACCATGCCGACCCGCGCAAGCAGCGTAAGCACCACGGGCAACTGGAAACAAAGCCCGAATGCGATGATCAGCGTCGTGATGAGATGGAGATATTCGCTCACCTTCGCCGTCAGCTGAATGTGGACCTGCCCGTCGCCCGCCTGCTGCATCGACAGGAAGAACCGCATCGCGAGCGGCATCACGATGAAGAAGACGATCGCGCCGCCAAGGATGAAAAGGATGGGCGTCGCGAACAAATAGGGCAGGAAAGTCTTGCGCTCGCTACGGTAAAGCCCGGGCGCCACGAACATGTAAAGCTGCGTCGCCAGCATAGGGAAGGACAGCACGAGCGCGCCGAAGAACGAGACGCGAAGCTGCGTGAAGAAGAACTCCTGGGGCGCAGTGTAAATCATCTCGATCCGCGTCTCGCCGCCGACCGCCAGCCTATAGGGTATAAGCAGGAAATTATAAATGTTCTGCGCGAACATATAGCAGAAGAAAAAAGCGACCATGAATGCGATAAGGCAATAGATGAGGCGCTTGCGGAGCTCGATCAGATGCTCGATAAGCGGCGCCTTGGATTGGTCGATGTCGTCTTCTTCGGGGTTCGCCACGGCCATTGCGATGTGCTCACGCTGCGGGAGCTACGCGATCTTTGGCCGCTTCGGCTGGAGCCTTCGGCTCC
Source organism: Rhodomicrobium sp. (assembly GCA_049697375.1). Taxonomy (GTDB): domain Bacteria; phylum Pseudomonadota; class Alphaproteobacteria; order Rhizobiales; family Rhodomicrobiaceae; genus Rhodomicrobium. The sequence goes on along the minus strand of JBAVVQ010000638.1, from coordinate 5,201 downwards.
AATAGGCCCGGCTTTTCGACAGGCGCAATGCTCGCCCCTTCGGCGGAGGCATGCTCCGGCGCGGCGCTTAGAGGAACTTTGTTTTCGACCGTAAGCGGCGGGTCCGCCGGAGCTTGCGTTCCCGGCGTGACGGGCTTTGGCGTGTATTCCTGGTTGATCGCCCGGGAAATGCTATCCTTCAGTTGGCTTGCCGGATGCAGGGACCGAAAGTCCTGGATGTTCTTGTGCAGGTCCTCGTAGCCCGCCTCGCGCACCGAGTCCTCGAACTGGCGCCGAAAATCGTCGGCCGACCGGCGCAGCTTCGCGGTCATCCGCCCAAGATTATGTAAAACCTGCGGCAATTCCTTCGGACCGATGAAAATCAGAGCGACGACCGCTATAAGAAGGAGCTCAGACCACGCGATATCGAACATGTAAGACTGCGCCCTCAAAAAATACGATGCAATGAACGAAAGGATTTACGCTTTCGTCTCTGTTCCCGTCGGAGCTTTTGCTTCCGTGCGGGCGGGTTCGTGGACGATGGGCTTCGGCGTGCTCGCGGCCTGCGTGGATTGCGGCGGCGCGGGCGGCGCATCATCATCCGCCAAGCCCTTCTTGAAGCTCTTGATTCCCTTGGCGACATCGCCCATGAGGTCCGAAACCTTGCCCTTGCCAAACAAAAGCACGACAAGCAGCAAGACGATAAGGAGCTGCGGAAGACTCCATGTGGCTCCAAACATGAGATCCTGAGGCATCTCCATCACTCCTTCGCCCCCTTTGTTCGGGCAGGGCATTCTTACTTCACATGTTGAAACTGAACGTGGCTGCGCGCGCGCGGCATGTCAAGCGCGTGAAGCCCGGCATAGCGTCTCACACGCAAACTTGGTTCATCTGGCCAAGATCGCGGACATGATAGCGCAACAGCCGGGCGTGCGCGACGATCAACCGGCGGAGGCTGCCCGGACCGGAGCGCTGGGGCCCGTCTCCTCCTCGCTCTGCTCCGGCTCTTTATCCTCGCCGTCATCTTCAACGTGCTCGCCTGGAGCCTCATCCTCCAGCGGCTCTTCATCCTCGCGAAGCGTCACGCTGTCGTTAGGCTCCGGCACAGTAAAGCCGGGCGGAAGATTACTGTCGAGCAGGCCTGCGCCCTTGAGCTCCGAAAGCCCGGGCAGGTCGCGAATGGAATCGAAGCCGAAATGCTCCAGAAATGCCTCGGTGGTTCCATAAGTAACCGGCCGTCCGGGCGCGCGCCTTCGCCCGCGCAGACGGACCCACCCGATTTCAAGAAGAACATCGAGAGACCCTTTGGAAATACTGACGGCCCGGATCTCCTCAATCTCAGCCCGCGTAACCGGCTGGTGATAGGCGATGATCGCCAGCGTTTCGAGCGCCGCCCGCGAGAGCTTGCGCTGATCGAGTGTGTAATGCTCAAGCAGGAAGGAGAGATCCTCCGCTGTCCTGAAAGCCCACTTTCCCGCCACCCGGACCAGATTAACGCCTCGTCCTGCGTAAAGCGTCTGTAGTTCTTCGAGAAGCTGGACGACATCGTCTTTCGCGCCGAGATGCTTGGCGACCGAAGCCTCGTCGAGCGGCTCCGACGCCGCGAACAAAAGCGCCTCCAGAATCCTCAGCTTCTCGCGCCGGTCAGCCGAAGGCAGGCGCGCCACATTAGGCGGCAAAGACAGCGGAAAAATGGGCACGCGCCCGCTATCGCCTCCTCGACCCAATCTCTTGCCGTCGTTGCCTACCATCAGGAACCTTCCATCATCCCCAGTTCGTTCGAAGGCTAGCGGAGCCAATTCGACAAACAAGTCCCGCTTTCCAGGAGCTTGCGCTCAAACGTCAAATTCAAAAACTCGACTTGCGTTAATAAATTGCTAGTGGTCTTTTTGATTTCCACATTTGCTCCCAAGAGCGCTGCAAGTGGATGCAAAGGTCGAAATCAGACCACTAGTTCGCCTGATTTGGTGATAATGCGCAAGAGACCCAAATGAAGACTTGATGCGGCCTCGGCCCGCAACAAAACGCCGTGCGCGCCCGGAATGCTAATCCCACGCATTTTTCAATGAATTGACGAAGCCGGCTTGAGGCAAAATTATACCCGGCAGCTTATACAAAAAGAGGCGACACAACCTGGAGCTATCTGACTGCCTGATTTCCGCAGGTCATGTGGCCCGAAAGAGGTTACGCGCCGCCTGTCGCCAATTGCATGCGCCGGTCAGGTACGCTCCGGCTTGAAGTTCTAAATGTCTATCTTGATTATACTTTCCGATGCCATGCGAGTGTTCCATGCCACAGCAACATGAAATTGATGACGATCTCGACGCCGCGTATGTTTCCCGCGTCCGGCCGCATATCGAGCGCCTCGCCCAGGCTGATGAAGATGTCGTTCTCGATTTTTCAAAAGTAGAGTTTGTAGATAGCTCAGGCCTCGGCGCGCTTGTCTTTCTTCACAAGCGACTTGTGTCGAAAGGGCATAAGCTTCGGGTTGTCGGCTTGAGAGGACAACCCTTGCAGCTCTTCGCCAATCTGCATCTTGTGCCCTTGTTCTGCGATTGAACCTCCGCGCAGGAGCGGGAGTGAATGCGTCAGATGCGCTCCGTCTGCATGCGGGCGCGCATTCCGATGCCGCCAGATGCGCCGGTTGCATGAGTTCGGCGCCGGGATCCGGGAACCGCGGAAATAATCCGCTAAAATCGGCATGAGCGCCATGGCTGGTCCACCAGCCTGCCGAAACAGCGTCCCAGGGTATTGACCAAATAAGCCCATGTACCTATGGTCCTCCCTAGTTTCGCGCAACTCAGTTGCGTAAGCGCCCGTTTTCTAAAAGAGCCCATAGCTCAGCCGGTAGAGCATCTGACTTTTAATCAGAGGGTCGAGAGTTCGAGTCTCTCTGGGCTCACCAATAATCAAAGACTTGAAGGCCATTCACGTTCGATCAGGAGAGCTATCCCTCGCGCTTGGCCCGCCGGTCAAGGGAAGGCCGCTCGCTGCCGTCGATCGTCAATTGGGGCTCGCCTTCGGCGCCGGCGCGGCGCACGCCCTAAATGAGAACCAGAGCGGCGCGATGGTGGCCTTTCAACCACCGGAGTTGAAATTCGCGCCGTTGGCCGAATGGTTGAACAAGGTGCGCACGGCGCCCGCCCGCTTCGTTCTCCAGCCCAAGATGGCTTAAGCCGATCCACGCCGGTCGGGATCCGGGATCACATCGCGATGCTGATGCACGACGTACCAGCAGAGAGCCGCGACAGGGATTCCGATCAGCGAAGTGAGCACGAAGAACAGCGTGAACCCGGTGCTCGCGATAATGAAGCCTGAGGCTCCCGCGAGCAGGCTACCCGGTAAGGCGCAGAGCGAGGTCAAAAGGGCGAATTGGCTTGCGGCGAGTTCCGTCGCGGTGAGAGAGGACATGTAGTTGATCAGCACCACTTGCGCAAAGGCATAGGCAAACCCTTCTATGCCGACCGTAACAGCGAAGAGCCAGAAATCATTACCGCCGTCCGCGGCGAGCCAGGCGAGGCTCAGATGGGAGGCCGATCCCGCGACCGTGCCGACAAGCAGGCTTCGCATCATGCCGATCTTGCGAATGATGTAGGCGCTGAAAAACGTCGCTGCGAGCGCGATCCAAAATCCATACAGTTTCGTGACCGTCGCAATGTCGGTATTTGAATAGTTGAGGCTTTTGAATAAAGGCAACGCCATCGCGCTCGAGATGTAGCCCGGCATGCGAAAGCCGGCGATCATCAGTAGGATTGGAAGGGCAAGCGAGCCGAGCCGTGTCACCATTTCCTTGATCGGCGCCACGACCGCTGCAAAGAACCCTGTATGTTGATGCTTCGCGGTGATGTCGGATTCAGGCTCGGGCGCGACAAAGGCCGAGATGGCTCCGACCGACATCAGCGCCGCCATGCAGAGATAGGCGGAGCGCCAGCCATATCTGTCGGCGAGAAGAAGGGCGCCGGCGCCCGCGGCGAGCGTGCCCACCCGGTATCCCATTTCCGAAATGGCCGTCATGACCGATTGCTTGTGAACAGGAACCGCCGTAATGCGCCACCCATCGATTGTCACGTCCTGGGTGGCGCCGGCGAAACCGAGCACGAGTGAGAAAGCCACAGTGTAGGCGAGCCATAGCGCCGGGTCACCGAAAGCGATGCCGGCGAGCGCCAGCATGACGGCGATCTGCGAAACAACGATCCAGCCGCGGCGGCGCCCAAGAAGCGCGCTGAAAATCGGCGCGTCATATTTTTCAAGGAACGGCGCCCAGACAAATTTGAACTTATAGGCGATGGTGAGCTCGCTCATCAGCCCGATTGTCTCAATCGGCACCTTGGCCTCCGACAACCAGGCCGACTGCGTCACATACACAAGCAGGAAAGGAATGCCCGAGCTAAAGCCGAGCCCCAGCATGGCCGCGTAACGCCGATCGGCCCATAAATGGGCGAGGACGGACGCCTTTTCGGGATCGTTTGTCAACTTTTGCTCCCTTCCCGGCTATCAGCGTCGAAGCTGGCTACGTAGCGGCTTGAGTCAAGGAAAGCCGGTCCATGGTGCTCAATTAGAAGAAGCCCATCGCGTTCCTTATCGAGGCGCTTGACCGGATCGGCAAGCAGAAGGTAGAGCACCCGTCGCCGGGTCTTCCGTGGCAGGCCATTCAAGGGCTCGGAAACCGGCTGCCCACGAATAGGACGGCATCAACGTCGGCCCAGCGAAGCTTGGCATCCGGCGTCTCATTGAGCATGGCCGCCGCTGCAAGGCGGATCATGCTGAACCTGCCAGTCAAATTGATCATGGCTGATAGTATTTTCCTGCACATGGACTTGCCCAAAAACCGTTCTCAATGTTCGGGATCATGCGGTAGGATCGAAATTCACATCCAATCGTGACATCGAAACCGGGAGGGACGCCCATGGCGAAGCCGCGCAAAGTTATCATCACCTGTGCCATAACCGGTTCGATCCACACGCCCTCGATGTCGCCGCATCTGCCGGTGACTCCCCAACAGATCGCTGATTCGGCGATCGGCGCGGCGGAAGCGGGTGCGGCTATCGTTCATCTGCACGCGCGCAACCCGGAAGACGGCCGTCCCGACCAAACACCGGAAGCCTTCGAGCCCTTCCTCAAGGTGATCAAGCAACGTTCCAACGTGGTGGCGAACATCACCACTGGCGGCGCGCCGACGATGAGCGTGGAGGAGCGCGTGCGGCCGGCCGCGGCCTTCAAGC
>JBAVVQ010000637.1:0-5381 GCA_049697375.1 Rhodomicrobium sp. | reverse complement strand
GTTAAATATGTTTGAGCATCGAGAATTAACGCTTGCGCACGGCGGAAAATCGGCGGCGCAGGCGGCGGCGACGAGGTCCCGTTCTGTAATTTCTCCTTGAAATATCAGCGGCTTGAGCAGACCAGACCTCTCGTTAACCTGTCGGCAAGGCGATTTCGCCGAAGATCTTTCAGGTGACGGTAAGAAGACGAAAGCGTAAGGGACAAGTTGACAAACAGATGCCCGTCATACCCAGGATGCATACAAAATGACTCATGCTGCCCGCGTCCCATTAAACGCACGACGCCCCTAAGGCGCCGGTACAAACCTGCTTCGAAATGATCCGCGGCGCTTTACTCATGATGTCACTGTTCATGGCGTCATTCGGTGTCGCATTTGCAGAGGCAGGAGGGCCTGCCGTACTGATCACCGAGGTTTACGGAGTCGCCGCGCCTTCGGGCCACTATCAGCAGCCGCTTGCGATTTTTGTCGAGGCGGGATTGCGCGAACAGTATCTGTCCAAACGGTTATGCGCCGCGCTCGCCGAAATGGATAAGCGCACACCCGAGGGCGATATCCCTAATCTCGACTTCGATGTGGTCTCGGATAGCCAGGATCCGGACGTGCACGATCTTAGGATCAGCACCGAGAACGAGACCTCCGAAAAAGCGGTGGTCGTCGCGAATTTCAAGTCGCATGACGATACCGAGCGGACGGTGCTTCGCTACGACCTTATACAGGAAGGCGGCGCCTGGAGGATCAACAACGTCGAAGCGTCGGGCAAGAGCCATTGGCGCATCAGCGACATCATCGCCGGTGAATAGCCAGATATCTACGACGCGCTGCAGATCGCCGGAAGGCGGGGCGATGTCCGCCTTCGCAATTACGCCGCGATGCTCGGGAGCCCGGCGAGCGCCCTGGCGAGTTCGCCTTCGTCATAGTCCTGGTCGGTAAGCCTGCCGTCGAAATAGGCGATATAGGCCCCCATGTCGAAATGGCCGTGGCCCGACAGGTTGAAGAGGATGGTTTCGGCTTTGCCTTCCTTCTTGCAGCGCAGAGCCTCGTCGATCGCGCAGCGCACCGCATGCGTCGACTCCGGCGCAGGCACAATGCCTTCACAACGCGCGAATTGCACGCCGGCATCGAAGCAGGTCTTCTGGTGATAAGCGCGAGCCTCGATCAATCCGAGCTCATAGGCGTGCGAGACCATTGGCCCCATGCCGTGATAGCGCAGGCCGCCGGAATGGGTGGATGGGGGGATGAAGGTCGACCCAAGGGTGTGCATCTTGACGAGCGGTGTCAGATGGGCCGTATCTCCAAAATCGTAGGCATATTTGCCGCGGGTCAGCGACGGACAGGAAGCAGGTTCGACCGCAATAATGCGGCGCTTGCGGCCGCCGCGGAGTTGCAGCCCGAGGAACGGGAAGGCGATGCCAGCAAAATTGGAGCCGCCGCCCGTGCAGCCGATCACGATGTCCGGATCGTCGCCCGCCATCTCCAATTGCTTGATCGCTTCCTGCCCGATCACGGTCTGGTGCAGCATGACGTGGTTCAGCACCGAACCGAGGGAATATTTTACGGCCGGATCTTTGGCGGCGACCTCGACGGCCTCTGAAATCGCGATGCCGAGCGAGCCGGGGCTATCCGGATGTTCCGCAAGGATGCGCCGGCCGGACTCGGTCTCGTTCGACGGCGAAGGGATGCAGCGCGCGCCATAGGTTTCCATCAAAGCGCGGCGGTAGGGTTTCTGGTCATACGAAACGCGGACCTGGAAGACCGTCACGTCGATGCCGAACAGTGCGCCTGCGAAAGCGAGCGACGAGCCCCATTGCCCGGCGCCCGTCTCGGTCGAAAGGCGCGTAATGCCCTGCTCCTTGTTATACCAGGCCTGCGGGACCGCCGTGTTCGGCTTATGCGATCCGGCCGGCGAAACGCCTTCGTTCTTGTAGTAGATTTTGGCGGGCGTCCCAAGCGCCTGTTCGAGACGTCGCGCACGGATCAGCGGCGAAGGCCTCCACATCCGATAGATATCGCGGATCGGCTCTGGAATCTGGATCTCCCGCTCCGTCGATGCCTCCTGGAGGATGAGCGCCATCGGAAAGAGCGGCTCGAGATCGCCGGGACCGACCGGCTGCTTGGCGCCGGGATGCAAAACCGCTGGCAGCGGAACCGGAAGATCGGCTGTGAGATTGTACCAAAACTTGGGAATGTGCGTTTCGTCGAGAACGAACTTCACCTGGCTCATCACGCTCATCTCCCCTTAAAAGACGCCGGCGGCACCATACACCGGCAAAGCGCAAGCGCAACCGCGTCATTCTGGATAATTCTCGCCTTACCCCATGCGGACGCTCGAGAAATTTCTACTCGTAAAGCTCCTGCCCCGCCGAAAAGCGGAGGAGACAGGAGGCCCGCCATCGAAACGCCCGGATCGTTATCACCATTCCCCTCGTTCCTGACTGAGGGCACTGCGCAGGCAGGTCCGGCGTCTCGTTTTCTGCGGGAGTTTTGATGAGTTCGGTCACGTTTGCGGCAGACGCCGAAGGTACAGGGCCGTTGTTGGCGCTTCGGCTTCCCCTCCAGCGCGTGCTTGCAATCGATGCTTTCCGGGGACTGACGATTCTCGCGATGATATTCGTTAACACGCTGGAAGATGTGCAAGGCATGCCATCCTGGCTCTATCATACGCCTGAAAATTCGGACGGCCTGACGTTCCCCGATCTGGTTTTTCCCGCGTTCCTGTTCATCGTCGGAATGTCGATCCCCTTCGCCACGGCACAGCGGCTCGCCGCCGGAGACACAGTCTGGCGACTCCTGCGCCATGTGTTGATACGCACGCTTGGGCTTTTGGTGCTCGGCGTCTTCATGGTCAATGCCGAGGAAGGCTATAACGAACGGGCCATGCCTCTATCGATCGGGCTCTGGTCGCTCCTTTTCTACATATCGGCGCTCATGGTCTGGGGCGTCTACCAGTTTCAGAACAAAGCGCTCGCAGCCGCATTACGCGTGGCGGGCGTCGCCGGACTTGTTGCGCTGGCGCTGTTGTTTCGCGGCGGCGATGATGGCAGCGTGCGGCTCTCGCCGCAATGGTGGGGCATCCTGGGCCTCATCGGCTGGTCCTATCTATTCGCCAGCGCGATGTACCTTCTTGGACGCGGCCGCGTCATGCCCTTGATGATCGGCCTCTTCCTCTGGCTGATTTACTACTGCCTCGCCCAAATGGATGCGGTCCAGGCTTCGCCCGTCTTGCAACTGCTGGCCGGGCAGTCGGAAAATGCCGTGCATATCTCCATCGTGCTTTGCGGCGTCATGACGACGCTGTTCTTCTTCGACGCGAGCGGAGAAGGAACGCCGCAGCGTTTCGGATCGGCGGCCCTTTTGGCGCTGGCGCTCCTCGGCCTTGGAGCTCTGTTTCAGCCGTACTATGGAGTATCCAAGACCTGGGGCACGCCAAGCTGGGCGCTCTACAGCGCGGCCCTATGCGTCGTGCTGTTTGCTTTTCTCTATTGGCTGATCGACCTCAGAGGGGCGCGTGGCTGGACCGTTTTCCTCCGTCCTGCGGCCGCCAATCCGCTCCTGGTCTACATGCTGCCCAATATCGTCGCCGCGCTGATGAAGTGCCTGCACCTGGGTTTGCCCGCGCGGTTGACGGAGGGCATGACAGGCTTGGTTTGGGCGATCGCTTATGCCTTTTGCGTTCTCGCGTTCGCACATCACATGCGCATCAGGCTGCAACTATAGCATCCTAGTCTGGCCTCGCTCTGAATAGTCGACTGGCGCTTTACTCATCTCTAAACGCATAACGGATGACGAAGAGCGCAGCCACAATGATGAGGCCGGGAACAAACCTTTCATTTTTATAACGGTTATGTTTGGAGCGGCGCTCCCCGCCGCCCGCGCCCTCTGCTAACTAGCGTGGGGGGCGATCCTGAAACCGTCAAGACATGGCTCGATTCGAAGCGCGTCGTCCACTCGCCTGGACACGTGCTGCCACTCCCCGCGGCATACGTCGACTATGAAGCGGACTGCAGAACGCATGGCGAGACTTCGGTTGCGCGCGGCCGGCGCTTCGCGGAAGAGTTGCGCAAGCTTGGCCTCGATGTTCGTGAACGCGGCAATCGAAAGCGCTTCGAGGTGCAGGGTTTGGCGCTCTCCTCACAGGCAAGCGGCAGCGGGTTGCGCCTCGCCTATTCGCGTTAGGCGCGGCATCGCTATAGGGCGCGGCATGAGCGCGGCATGTTCTCGCCCTCTCGCACTCCGACGACTGCGCAGGAAGACTTTTGGAGGCTCCATCTCATGGCAAAGGGAAAGCCTTTTTCCCTGCAGTGACGCATGCTTGAGACTTTCCTTGGGCGTCGTCGTCGCTTGCGGTTGTCGGTCGCTGTTCGCAATCATCACTCTTCCGCCTTTTCCGCTTCCAAACCCTACGCGCGACATAACGCGGCATCGCGCGCGGCATGTTCTGTGTCATGCCGCGCCTTGATTTTTAGGGCTTGAGATGCCTCGTTTCTCACTTGTTCGCGATATGACGCGCCCATGCCCACGCCCGCCGCTGTCGATCCGTGGAAGCCTGAAAACATCCACCTGTACCGCGCGCCGCGCTCGCCTATCGCAAGGCATGGCGCGAGGAGCTTCGCCGCCATGATGGCAACTACAAGCTAGCCAATCCGCATGTGAGCTTGGATGCCGCCGGCGTCGCGGTACAGGAGCTCGCCCGGAGATGACCTTTGACCAAGCCTGGACCTTCGCACGGAAGGCGTGCGCATGGGCAGCGCGAATCCATAACGCCTGTTTTTGGGCTTGAGCCGCTCCTATTTTTTTGCAAATTTCTTTCGATGCCTTTCCGCTTAAGGGGGGCGGCCCCCTGATTTCTTCACGGATTTCTCTGTAGCCTGCAAGGCAGGCATAGGCCGCTGGTGGGACCCAAACCCAAAACACCCCTCCCAGGTGGGGGGGTGGGTCTTCCTGGCACATTCAGCCGCCTCGAACGACGCGGCGCGCCCTCTGCCCAGGGTGACAACGGTAAGGTAACGGCACCTGCGGAAGCTCCACCGTGGTACTCCATCACCGACCTTGCGCTACCGTTGGGCTTGAGCGCCACGGTGGCGCGCTGCCTTGTGTGTGCCACGGAGTCGAGGTGCCGATCTCAGCATCGGGTCGAAAGCTGCCAGTGCGATATCAAAAGGCTCTGTCTCAAGCTGGTACTATTGCCGACGTCGAGATCCTTGGGCCCTTGCTTGTTGCAGGCGCGTTTTGGTGCTTCACCTCGATCTCAGCCTTAGGCCGAGGTTGTGTGAAAAGTCCTTTTCGGGATGCTGATTCTGCTTAAGAATCTGCCTGCGAAGATGCGGGGGATTTGATGAGCGGCTTCATAAGGGGAGCGGATCGTGGTCAGGCGACGATGT
>JBAVVQ010000636.1:0-19620 GCA_049697375.1 Rhodomicrobium sp. | reverse complement strand
GGCCCATAAAGCGCAGCGCGCCGGTGCCGAGCGCCCCGCCGAGCACGCAAGGAATGCCCGCCTCGACCTGCCCCGCGACGGCAAGGCCAGGGCAACCCATGGAAATGGCGGCCTCCCCCACCGAGCCCCACGTCAAGAGATCGCGCGTCGAGCCCGGGCCTTTCTTCTTCAGCTCGTCGAGCGCCGCCATCGCGTCCTTGCCGAGCCGCGCCGTATCGGAGAGTTCAGCCGCCTCGATCACTTCCTTCAGCACCGGCTTCACGTCCTTCGGCTGGCTCTCCTGCAGCCCCTTTAGCACGCGCAGCAGATCGACATCGCGCGCGGCGTTCGAGGCGAGCGTGAACCGCGCCATGCTGCCGATTGTCAGTTTCTCGACGCTGTCGCGGTCTTTCGCCCAGGGCAGGAGCGTGGCGATCTGCGCGATCGGGGCCTCTTTCCCCGTCGCGAAATAGATGCCCCACAGCGTGTCGATCAGGTCGGCGTTCGACTCGAATGTGATCTGGCGCTTCGTCGGCTCGACCTTGGCTTTGAAAAACATGTCGCCGTTGAAGAAGCTTTTCACCTTGTCGAATGTGCCGGGCTTCTTCGTTTCGAGCGCGACTTCGCTCAGCGGCGGCAGATCGCCCGCGAGATAGCGCTGCACCATTTCCTGACGGTCGGGCAGCCGCACGGCGAGGCCCCGCATGTGGTCCTTCCATTCCGGCAGGCCCGAATAGGCGACGGCGCGGATCAAGATCCACTGATCCTCGAAGGGCAGCGGCAGGGTTTTCTCGATAATCGTCCACGCCTTCTTCGGGTTCGCGCCAAGCACGCCCGCGAAAAAGCCGACATAGAGGCCCGAGCTTTCCGGCTCCTTCAGCGCGCCGTGCTGGCTGAGGCCGCGGATCACGGCAGGCAACGCCATGGGCTCGGGCTTCGCGCGGTATTTCTTGATCCAGCGCTGGGCGACCTCGGGCCAGGGTCCATTTGCGGGGGGAGGCGCGGCCGTTGCCGATTGCAAAAGCGCGACCACGATGAGGGCGGTAAGGACGCGGCGCATGGACTCCTCTCGCTCGTACAGCCGGCGGCCCCCCTTCGCAGCAACCGCTCAAGCGAACTTCCGGCCGCAAGCTGTACGAGAGTCGATAGAGTTGCTCGTACGCCTTTCCGCGGGGCGTACCAGACGAGATGCCCGGCGGCCGGTGGCCGGACGGATACAGGTCAAGGACTTAAGCGCGGGCGCGTGGCCTTTTTGTGAAGCGGGCGTGGCGGGGTTCGATCACTGTCGCGTGTGCCAATGCGGGCATCGGCGATGCCTCTGGCTTCATCATTTGCGATGGGTGGAGTTCAGTCTGCTCATGTGTCGCATTGCGCGAACCATTTCGCATGCGATGCAAACGGCAAGTAAAATGGTCGGAGTGAGAGGATTCGAACCTCCGGCCCCCTCGTCCCGAACGAGGTGCGCTACCAGGCTGCGCTACACTCCGACGCCGTGAGAGTCTTGTATATACCTGCCACGGCACCGCGCGCAAGCATGAGTGAGCGTTTATTCAGAAGCTGCGAACTCCTTTTCAGCAGAGAAAGGCGGGACGCATCGATGTGCTGCGCGGAGCGTTTTTCTCGCGCGACGCCATCTTCAACTTCGCCGCGTAAACGGCGAGGCAATCGGAGAACTCCGAGGCCTTGTCGGGCGTGAGCTGAATGTAGGCCAAGGTTTCGCCGTCGCCGTCTTCGATCTGGATGGTGATCTTTTTGTCTTCCTCCTCGGCCCACGCGCGAATGACCGCCGGTTCTCGCCTCTTGCTCTTTTTCATGCCCGTGCTCCTCTCAACCAGATCACCAAGCCGTTCAGCCAAGGCCGCTCGGCCCTGTATGTAGGAATAAGCAAGCATTGTGCCGATTCCGCGTCAAAACCTTGCGTGAATGCAGTGAAAAAGGCGCCCCGCGTTCCTCGAAAGCGCCTTTTGCTTAAACATTATGCATTTGCCTGATTTGTAGTCAAGCTAACGCTCGCGATTTAGTTACCCATGAACGGATTGGACGGCAGGGAACTGGCGGCATTCTGCACCGCGGAGCTGGCTGCCTTCGTCCCCTCTTTCACCGCCTTCACGGTCAGCTCGCGGAGTTCTTCCAGCTGCCGGCTGAAAGCTTCCATCTGGTTACGCAAATGCGCGTTCTGAAGCTCGACAATTTCGCTCAGGTGTTTTGCATCCGTGAGTTGTATCGCGAGGTTGAAATTGGACTCTGCGTTCTGCCGCGTAAACGCCGTGATCTTCTCATTCAGCTGCTTGAGCCCATCGGCGCCCGGGATCGACGAGGTATCGACGCTCTGGATCATTTTTTCGCTCGAGGCGACGAAGGTATCGAACGCCTTGCGAGCCTGCTCGATGCTGCTTTTCATGATGGTGCGAATGGAATCGGGAAGTTCAGCGAAATTTGGTGTGTTTTGCATGGCGATCTCCCTTGGCCAAGTCGAAGGTGAAAACGGTTGGAGCCGTGTTGCTATTCCGCGAAAGGCTGAGCGTTAAATATTGAAGACGAAGCCTGAATTGACAAGCTTTACAATATGCTAACAAGGTCCCTCAAAGGCAATCCGAAACATCAGCTTTCGGACTGGCCGCAGTCGAAATCTTCACGCGTGTCAACGTCGCGGACCGCGCCTGGGTTTGCAGTTTCAACCTCCGCGACGCGAAGGGCGTGACGGCGCAAGAGCGAACGCGCGCCTTCGTCGCCTGACAAGGCTGAAAGCTCAGGGACATAGGAGGCGCAGAACAGGACCGGGCGGCCTCGTGTCCCCCGATGCAAAGGGACAATAATCGAACCTTGGGTGAATTTCGCGGCCAGAGCGCGATAGATCTCTGGCCCAAGGCCCGGCATGTCGCCCAAAGCGATGAAGACGCCGCTAATATCTGGAGACAAAGCTCCGGCGCCGGCCGCGATGGAGGTTCCGAGGCCTTCGATGAAGCGGGGGTTGAAAACGCACTGAAAGCCGAAAGACGCGGCCAAGGCTTCGGTCTCGGCGGAATCGCGTCCAGTCACAGCGATGCGGTCAAGGAACTCTATCTTCTCGGCAGCCCCCAGCGCGTGCGCAAGAAGGGGCTTCCCCTGGTAGGACCTCAGAAGCTTATTGGGGCCGCCCATCCGTCTCGACAGCCCTGCCGCCAGCATAATGAGTCCGAACCTGGAGGCCTTCTCTAACAAGCCATCCCCTGCTCCCGGGCAGCCGCGACAATCTGCGTCAGAATTGACAAAGCAATATGTGGGGCGTTCTTGAGGCCGGTTAGAAGACCAGCGGGACTTTTGATCCGCGCAATCTCAGCCTCTGAGAAGCCTGTTTCCATGAGAACAGCCTGCCGGGCCGCGTGAGCGTTTCTGCTGCCGATGGCGCCGATGAAGAAACAGGGGCTCCGAAGCAAACTGGAGAAAAACGGAAATTCCTGGTCGTGATCGTGAAACGCGAGAATGGCGGCCGTCCAGCGATCCGCTCCGAAAGGTAAGCGCGTCCTTAAGGACCGCACGTTCACGGAAACCGGCAGCTTTGGCATACTTTCTGGGTCGGTGGCGTAGAATTCCGCCTCGAAGCCCGCGCTAGCAGCCAATCCCGCAAGGGCGACAGCGATCGGGCTTGAGCCGACGATAAGACAGCGCAGCGCAGGCTCGTAAGTTCGGAAAAAGATGCTCCCCTCGCGGTGAGATTGAAGCGGGGCGCCTGCCGACGCCCGCAACTGGCCTGCGCCTGTCGCAAGATCGATCCGAAGCGCGAAAGGCTGCCGCCGCTCCAGGCGTTCGCTCATATCTTTGATGATCGCCGCGTCCCGCATGGGCTGGATGAAGACATCGAGCCCGCTCCCGCATGGCAAGCGGATGTCGAGGTAGGGCGATCCCTTCCCGTAACGGAGAAGCCTTGGCTTCTCGGCTTGGATCGCCTCCACAGCTTCAAGCGCAATGGCTTGCTCGAGGCACCCCCCCGAAATATAACCGGCCCACCGTCCACTTTCCGAGACCGCCATTTGAGCGCCCTCGGCGCGCGGCGCATTGCCGTCGACACTCACCAGTGTCACAAGCGCGCAGCGTTCTCCCTTGCCGCTCCATGAGGCAAGATCGGGAACGACGTTCTCCCGGTATGCGGCGGCAAATCCGCTGATAACCGCCGATCGATCGAGCAAGTCCGTTGTCATCGGGCTCAATATTATGACGGCGCGGCCAGACATCCAGATGCCGTCGAGGCATCATTCAGCAGGGGCAACCGCACCTTTGGCGACATCGTGACCGTGAAGAACACCTCCGAACAGCTTTCGGATCACGACGTAGAACACGGGTGTGAAGATGAGGCCGAAAAAGGTGACGCCCAGCATCCCGTAGAACACTGCCGTGCCAAGCGCCACCCGCATTTCCGAACCGGCGCCCGTCGCGATATAAAGTGGCACAACCCCCAGCGTGAAGGCGAATGACGTCATCAGGATGGGCCGAAGGCGCAACCGGCAAGCCTCGACCGCCGCCTGGAAGCGATCCCGGCCTTGCGCCTCAAGCTGCGCCGCGAACTCCACGATCAGGATGGCATTTTTGGCCGCGAGGCCGACCAGCACGACGAATCCGATCTGGGTCAGGATGTTCACGTCCGAACCGTGCGACCACACGCCCAGGATTGCGGATAGAAGACACATCGGCACAATGAGAATGATGGCGAGCGGCATGCTCCAGCTCTCATATTGGGCCGCCAGCGCAAGATAAACGAACAAAACCGCAAGGCCGAAGATGATAATGGCGGGGGTTCCCTGGTGCGTCTCCTGATATGACAGGTCCGTCCACTCGTAGCTGATGCCGTCCGGCAGAATGCGCGAAGCGAGGTCGCCCATGATCTGGATGCCTTCACCCGAGCTGACGCCAGGCGCGGTCATCCCTTGCATTTCGATTGCCGGATAAAGGTTGTATCGTGGAACCCGCTGAGGCCCTGCAATTTCACGGAAGGTGGCAAGCGAGCCGAGCGGCGCCATGGCCCCCTTGGCGCTCCGGACTTTCAGCTGCGCGATATGCGCCTGATCGATGCGATACGGCGCATCGGCCTGCGCCGTCACGCGATAGGTCCGGCCAAAGGCGTTGAAGTCGTTTACATAAGCGGAACCGAGATAGATCCGCAGCGTATCGAAGACGTTTTGAAGCGGAACATCGAGCATCTGCGCGCGCACGCGATCCACGTCAACGAATACCTGCGGCGTGTTGGCCGTGAAGGTGGTGAACACGGCCTGCAACCCTTGCGTCTTATTCGCGGCGCCCATCAACTCATTGGCGGCTTCCGTCAGCGTCTCAAGCCCGCGCCCACGGCGGTCCTGAAGATACATGGAAAAGCCGCCGCCCGTTCCGATACCTCGGATTGAAGGCGGCGCGATCACAAATACGTTCGCTTCCTTGATCTGACTGAGCTTCGCCCGAAGATCGTTCACGAGCTTTTCCGAGGTAAGCCCTTGTCTGGCGCGCTCCTCGAATGGCGCTTCGACAGCAAAGATCGCCCCTACGTCGGGCGCATTTGTCCGCGTTGCGCCGGAGAAACCGGCAAAGGCCGGCGCATGCGCAATGCCCGGCGTCGAGAGAATCTCCTTCTGCGCGCTCTGGATCACTTCGCTAGTTCGCGTAAGGGATGAGCCGGACGGCAGGTTGAAGGAGACGACAAGATAACCCTGATCCTGCTGAGGTATGAACCCTTTGGGCACAGTCACGAAGAGGTAGGCGGCCGTGCCGATCAGCCCGGCGTAAATCAACAGCATGAGCGGCGTCACGCGGATGATAACGCCGACAAATTTCGAATAGCCATGCTCCAGGGCGCGGAAGACCCAGTTGAAGCCGTTGAAAAACCAGTTCGTCAGGAAGGAGACGTCGAAGCGAGGCTTCTGTTCCTTTTTCTCCTGAGACCGAAGCACGAGGGCGCAAAGGGCCGGGCTTAGCGTCAGCGAGTTGAAGGCCGATATCACAGTCGCCACCGCTATCGTCAGCGCGAACTGCCGGTAGAATTGGCCAACGATCCCCTGCAGGAATGCCGTCGGGATGAACACCGCGCAGAGGACAAGCGCGATGGAAATCAGCGCCACCCCAACCTCGTCCATGGTGGCGAACGCCGCGTCCTTGGGGCTAAGCCCGTGCTCGATTTTGCGCTCCACGTTCTCAACGACCACGATCGCATCGTCGACCACGATACCGACCGCAAGCACCAGACCGAATAGCGTGAGGTTATTGATGGAGAAGCCCAGCGCCGCCATCACGAAGAAGGTGCCGATCAACGAAACCGGTATAGCAACGACAGGAATAATGGTTGCGCGCCACGTCTGCAAAAAGACAAGCACGACGATGACGACGAGCAGGACCGCTTCGTAAATGGTTTTAATCAGTTCGTCGACAGACCGCTGGATGAATTCCGTCGGATTGTAGACGATCCGGTACTCGATTCCTTTCGGGAAGCCCTTGGAGAGTTCCGCCATCGTCTCCTTGACGGAGGTGGCGACCGACAAGGCATTCGCTCCCGGCGTCTGCGAGACGAGCAGCACCACGGCGGCCTTGCCGTCGAGGAACCCGTTCGTCATGTAATCAAGACCGCCAAGCTCGATACGCGCCACGTCGCGCAACCGCGTGATGCGCCCGTCTGCGCCGGTCTTGACCACGATCTCCCCGAACTCCTCGGGTTTGACCAGCCGGCCCTTGAGCTGCAGGCTCGTCTGGAAAGCCTGGTCGTCTTGCATCGGCGGCTGCCCGAGCGCTCCGCCCGCGACCTGGATATTCTGCTGCTGAAGGGCGCTCACGATCTCGCTTGCGGTCATGCCGAGCGAAGCTATCTTGTCGGGGTCGAGCCAGGCGCGCATCGAATATTCGCGCACCCCATAAAGCAGCACGTTGCCGACGCCCTTCACGCGCGCCATTACGTCGCGCACCTGTAGGAGCGCATAGTTCGAGATATAGAGTTGGTCGTAGCTGTTATCCGGCGACAGCATATGCACGACCATGAGAATGTCGGGCGTGTTCTTCTTCACAACCACGCCGGTCTGGCGCACCTCCGCCGGAAGGCGGGGCTCCGCGATGGCGACCCGGTTCTGTACGAGAACCTGCGCCATATCGAGGTTGACGCCGAGTTCGAAGGTCACGGTGATTGTGACAGTGCCGTCGGCGGTCGATTGCGACGACATGTAGATCATGTTCTCGACGCCGTTGATTTCCTGCTCGATGGGTGTCGCGACGGTGTCGGACGCGATCTGGGCATTCGCGCCGGGATAGGTCGCTGTAACCGTGACGGTCGGCGGCGCGACCTCCGGGAACTGAGCGACGGGCAGCCGCATATAGGCGAGAGCGCCCACGATCACGATGAAGATCGCGATCACGGCCGCAAAAATCGGCCGCCGGATGAAGATGTGGCTGAACCTCATGGCAGCGACGCCGCTTTTTGCGCAGGTTCGATCGCTGTCTTCTCAGCCTTGACCTTGATCCCTTTGCGGGCGCGCTGCACGCCGTTTACGATGACCCAGTCGCTTGGCGTGACACCGGTCCGGATCACACGCAGGCCGCCAATGATTGGACCAAGCGTCACGGGCTTGGCGTCCACGGCGCCGTCATCCGCAACGACAAAAACGAGGCGGTTGGACTGATCGGTCGCGATAGCCGCGTCCGGCAGCAAAATCGCCTTGTACTCGCCGCTACCAATGACGCGCGCACGCGCGAAAAGCCCGGGCAGCAACATCCCATTCGGATTCTGAAAAGTGGCTCGTTCTCTAAGAGACCCGGTACTCGGGTCGATGCGGTTGTCCACGAAATTCATTTGGCCCTTGTAGGGGAAGCCGATATCGCCCTGGAGGCCTATCTCGATCGGGTTGGGGGTCTCACGTGAGCTTGGCCGCTTGCCTTGTTCGATCAGCCTCTTGTATTTCAGGAAATCAGCCTCGCTGATGTCGAAATAAAAGTAGATCGGATCCGTCGAGACGATGGTGGTGAGCAAAGTACCGCTGCCTGAGCCGCCCGTGATGTAATTGCCTTCGCTGATGAGCTTCCGGCTGATCCGGCCTGTAATCGGCGCGTGGATTTGAGTGAACTCAACATCCAGTTCGGCCGACCTGACACTGGCTTCCGCGGAAAGTACTTCGGCTTCAGCCGTCTTCACGGCCTGGTTCCTCTGGTCAAAGACCTGTTGCGAAATCGTGTTATTCGACAAAAGAGGACGAGCGCGCTCGAGATCTTTTTGAGTGAAATCAACCTTCACTTTCGCGCCTTGAAGCGCGGCCCGGTCGCGGTCGAGCACCCGCTGGAAAGGACGCGGATCAATAACGAAGAGGAGGTCGCCTTTCTTGACGATGGCGCCGTCCGTGAATTTGACTTCAGTCAGGACGCCGGAGATCCGCGCTCGAACCTCAACCGTATCCACGGAGTCGAAGCGGCCCGTATACTCGTCCCATTCCACGACCTTCTTTTCGACCGGATTCGCCACGGATACCGATGGCGGAGGTGGACCGCCCGGCGCCTGCGCTTGCTGCTTCTCGCCGCAGGAAGCGAGGACCAAAGCCGCCAAGCCGATGAGGCCGGCTCTCAAAAATGGCGATACAGGTTGACTTGGCATTCCTTGCCTTCGTGCTGAGTGTCAATGAAGGATAGAGCAAAAGCCCGTCCATCTCATCCTCGACAAACGGCCGGGTAGTGGCATTTCCGAGGCAAGCTGAGCTTTGATCAATGATCTTGAACTTCATATAGCAGGCGCAACCGTTGCGGCAACCCGCTACTCAAGTTGGTTTCTTATCGGGAATTCGCGCAACGCTTCACAATCACCGCTGAGGTAAAAAAGCACTAGAAACAACTGGTTAAGGTGTTTCTGCCTATGGCGGCTTCTGCCGACCTCATGCGCCAGCAGTAGAGCCATTCACTCTCTTGTGAACGGCTCACGTGTTTTCTCGCAAAGACGGCTGGAAAGCTGTCCCTGATCAGGTACCGCTCTTTTGCTTCTGGGACTGATCCGAACTAGCTGTCGGCGCCCATTGAGACTGGGCCGTCTGCTGGCCCGGAACAGGGAGAGCCGCATTCGCGGGCGGGATCTTGAGAGGCGAATTTTCCTTCAAATCGGGCTCAGGCGCCTTCTTTCCCGCAAATGCATCGCCTATGCCGACGTTCGGTAAACTATCGAACCCAGGCGTTTCGCAGCCTGCCCCAACGAACCCAAACGCGATGACAGCCACTACGCCAGACACATATTTGCGTCTTGTGAACATGGTTTATCGCTCCCCAATTCCCGCCCACTTTAAGCGGCTAGGCATGATTCCTGACATTTTTGTGGCTGGCTCTGAAAGAATCGTAGAGTAGCCCGACGACGCCAGCAACGATCGCAATATCGGCTAAGTTGAAGACATACCAATTGAATCCGGAAACATGAAACGAGAAGAAGTCGGCGACCGCCCCGTAGTGCAGGCGGTCGACCGCGTTGCCGAGCGCGCCTCCGATAATGAGCCCGACGCTTGCCGCCGCCAGCCGCGTTTGAAGCTGAGCAAGCCAGTAGCTCAACGCAAGCGCCGCGGCCACCGCAAAACCAACAAGCAGCCAACGGCCTGCATCACTATTCTGTTTGAACAGCCCGTAAGAGATGCCCGGATTCCAGACAAGCACAAGATCGAAAAAGGGCGTGACCGTGATCTTGGGCTTCTGATTGCCGTCAAAAATCGCGATCATCCATGCTTTGTGAAGCTGATCGCAAAGCACGGTGGCGGCGGCGAATGCGGCGCCGGTAAAGCTATAAGGTCCCCAAATCTTCATGAACGGATCGCATCTGCCAGCTCGGTAAGCGCCTGTCTAGACCACGCGGGACCATCGCACAAGGCTCGCGCTTTCATAAGTCTCGCTCGCGTTTGAGGCGCTTCCGCGTCACGGATGAGCCAGCTGTGTCTATGCAGCCGGGGCCTGCAGAGTTCTAGTGACCGTGCTCGCCAAATTGCCATGATCGTTGGTAATCACGGTGGCATTTGCAACCGGGGCGGCTAAAAAAGCGCCACAATTGCTTTTCGTGAAATCGGCGGGGAAAGAGATGACGCAGACCGTCATTTGCCTAAAGTGGGGGACACGATACGGGCCGGAGTACGTCAACCGGCTGTATTCCATGGTGAAGCGCCATACCGAGCATGCCCTCCGCTTCATTTGTATTACGGACGATCCGAGCGGCATCGAGAACGGCGTTGAGATCATGCCGATGCCCGCCTTCACGCTCCCGGAGTTTTTCCGGTACCGCCCGTTCCGCCGCATGTTCATTTGGCAGGAGAATTTCTGCGGCTTGAGAGGAAACGTTCTGCATTTCGATCTCGATCTCGTGGTGACCGGATCGATTGACGGCTTTTTCGATCATGAGCCGGATTGCGCTTTTGTGTCGTCCGAGAATTGGACACAGTTCGGACAGTCGATCGCGAACATGTCGATCTTCCGCTTCCGGATCGGAAGCAATCCCCAACTCTGGTCGCAGTTTGAAGCCAATCCGATGAAGGCATACGACCTCTATCGCAACAGCCAGACCTACGTTTCGCGCAACGTCAACGAAATGGCGTTCTATCCGCGCGAATGGTGCTTGAGTTTCAAGCACAGCCTCATACCATCCTGGCCGTTGAACCTGTTTGTGACGCCATCATTGCCGAAGGGAACCAAGGTCGTGGTCTTCACCGGCAAGCCAGATCCCGACGAAGCGATAGAAGGCCGTTGGCCGCGGGAGCATTGGTATCACATGTTTTATAAGCATGTCCGGCCCACGCCTTGGGTCGCCGAGCATTGGCGTTGAGGGCGCCGGCATCGATCCTCGATGAAGGCGCAGGCTCAAATTGGTGATCTCTTCGGCGTTTCTATGCGTTGTCAGGATGACACAAGGCGCGTACAACGCTCCGTAATATCTGTTCATGTCGACGGTAGAACGCCCGTCTGAGTGGGAGGCAACGGGATGAATCTAATGCCGCAGCGATTTTGGGGAGTGGCGCGTGCGCCGCTTGCCGCGCCTTCAGATCATCCCTTGATCAATTTCGGCCGCATTGGCGTCTTGCTTCTCAATCTCGGCACGCCTGACGGCACAAGCTATTGGCCGATGCGCCGCTATTTGAAGGAGTTCCTGTCCGACCGGCGCGTCATCGAGCTCAACCCCGTCGTCTGGTGGCTCATCCTGCACACGGCCGTCCTGACGAAACGCCCATTCACCTCCGGTGAGGCCTATAAATCGATCTGGAACTCTCAACGCGACGAGTCGCCGCTTCGCACCATTACGCGCAGCCAATGCGAAAGGATCGGCGCTTCTTTGGCGAGGGAACCCCGGATCGAGGTCGACTGGGCGATGCGATACGGCAATCCCAGTATAAAGTCCCGGCTGGAAGCGCTTCACGAAAAGGGGTGCGACCGCATTCTTCTCTTTCCGCTCTACCCGCAATATTCGGCGGCAACGGTGGCAACGGCCTGCGACAAAGCTTTCGACGCGCTCAAGGCGATGCGCTGGCAGCCCTCGATTCGGGTCGTTCCGCCCTACTTCGAGGATTCCGCGTACATTGACGCCCTGACAATCTCGACCAGAGCGGCTCTGGCGGAACTTGATTTCGAACCGGAAGTCGTGATTGCATCCTTCCATGGCCTGCCGAGAGATTACATTGAAAAGGGCGATCCCTATTATTGCCATTGCGCAAAGACAACGCGCCTTTTGCGTGAGTCGCTGGGATGGCCGGACGAGCGCCTTCTGCTTGCATTCCAGTCTCGCTTCGGCTCAGCCGAGTGGCTGCGACCCTACACGTCAAACGTGATCGAGGACTTGGCGAAGAAGGGTGTGAAGCGGTTAGCGGTCATCACGCCTGGATTTTCCTCGGATTGCATCGAGACATTGGAAGAGATGGGCATCCAGGGCGCCGAGTCCTTTGAGGAGCATGGCGGCGAACAGTTCGCAGCCCTCCCTTGCCTGAACGACTCGCCTGAGAGCATTGCCGCGCTATTCGGCATCGTCAAGCGCGAGCTGAGCGGGTGGGTAGACCTCTGAGGGCCAGCTCTCAGGAAGAGCGGGGCTGACAGCACTCAAGCGGTGCGGCTGCTAACAGACTGATTAACATTGGCTTTTTTTGCGTTTGGCCTGCTTTTTGCGATACCATGGACCGTGGGCGTGTGTTCACGCCTCAGAAAGGCAAGGTGTCCATGGCCGATAAGCATTTCATTGCTCAACTCAAAGGTTATTGTCTGACGACGGCGGAGATCCTCTACCACATGCCTGATCACCCTGCCCTTTTGCAGTCCTTCATCTGGCAGGAGTACGATTTAGCTCCCCGTTTCCCAAAGCTGCTTGGTTTCCTGGAATTCTGGAATGGCAACCTCGATGGCAAGGTTAACCGGGTCAGAGTTTGCAACAAACGGCTCATCGATCCGGCAGAGTTCCGGTTCCTGGATGGGCGGCTTTTGCTTCAATAGAGCTTGCCGCCTTAATTTTTGCGCTTGGAAGAGCCATTGGAAACGCGATATAGGGTTTCGGCTAAACCTCGAACATCGCGGTGTGGATGCGGATAAATCCGGTCGGTTACGTCAAGCGCTTCATGAAACCGTACTCAAAGGCGGTTTCGGATAAGTATCGCGGTTTTCGACGCCGCCTGAACGAGCGAGCCCCAAACTGGGTCAAGGGGCGCGCTAATAAGGCGCTGGACTATTTCGATCTGTTCTTCATGGATCATCACGTGTTTCGATCGATCTATGCGAACAGGCATCAGATCGCACCGGGTGTCTGGCGCTCGGCGCAGCCAAGTCCGGCGCAGATTGCCTATCTGGCGCGCAGCGGGATCAAGACAATCGTGAATCTGCGAGGCGTGCGCGATTGCGGCAGCTATCGGTTGCAGGTTGAAGCCTGCCGCCGCCACGGCATCAATCTGATCAATTTTCAACTCCAATCCCGGATGGTGCCGCCTGCCTCCGTCATCCACGAGGCGAAAAAGCTCTTTCAGGAAATCGAGTACCCTGCTTTGTTTCATTGCAAATCGGGGGCCGATCGCGCAGGCCTGATGAGCGCTCTCTTACTCTACATGAAAGAAGGAAAGCCTCTCAAAGAAGCCGTTCGCCAGCTAAGCCTGAAGTACGGGCACTTCAAAAGATCCGAAACAGGCGTTCTCGACTACCTTTTCGAACGTTACATGGCCGACAATCAGGCCGAGCCGATGACATTCTTCGAGTGGCTCGAGACACGATACGATCCCTCGGAGATAAAGCGCGACTTCGTATCAAGCGGATGGGCGAACCTCGTCGTGAACCGCGCCTTGCAACGGGAATAACTCCTGCCTGGCAGGGCGCCTCAAGGTGCATCCTTAAGGGCAGCCGCATGGCTGCCCCCTTGTAGTTGGATACTGTCGAATAACTCTTGGAACGTCAGGCGATATCACCAGCAAACGCGCCAGCAGCGCCATGGATTGCAGCGAAGGCGGCAGCGGCGGTAACCACCATAGAAGCCATAATGACGCCATCCGTAACGATGCCACCCATAGCTACGATGCCACCGATAGCGATAGTAGACCTTCTGCGTTGCGTCTTGCTGCGCGACCTGGCTTTGAATTGCCGTGGTATTATCAGTGAGAGGAGCTGCCTGTACGAACGAGCCGAACATGGCGCCGAATGCGATTACAATCGCAATCAGGTATTTTTTCATCGACTTCAATCCAGTTGAACGCTCCTTTCCCCGCCGCCGGGATTATAGGACGATGTCTGACGAAATCCAGCTTTTTCAATGATGTACACAATATTGGTTACACTTTTTTCAGAGATCGCCGTCAGGCGCACGAAAGCGTCAAAATGACGGCAAAGACAGCAGATGAGCATGTTAGGATGAGGAAGCAGTTGCGCAGGATTTCTGATCGGCGCCTTATTAGGCGGCATTCGACTGAATAAATGCTTTATGCCTCTTGGATCAGTTACCTGACAACTACGTCAAGGGAAACGCGCCTATGGACGCGCTCCTCCGCGCTTGTCGAGCGTGCGGCTAAGGACACGAGGAAGTACGCAGCCGGCGCGAGACCCAAAAGCCTTACGGCAGCTCAACCCGGGTCATGGCGCGCTTCTCACGAATGCGCGCGATCAGCTTCTCGACCTCAGGGAGGATGTTGCGCACCATAACGGCGACGCCCTCGGACGAAGGGTGCAGTCCGTCCTCCAGATTCAGGGAACGGACCGTTGCAACATCCTTCAAAAAGAATGGATAAAGCAGCGCGTCATATTTGGCTGCAAGCCGCGGATATATCTGCCGGAAGGCCTCGTCGTAGCCGCTCCCCCAGTTGCGGGGCGCTTCCATCCCGGCGACCAGCAACTCGATGTGCTTTTCCTTCAGCGTCTTCAGGATTTCGTCGAGCGACGGTTCCGTGACTTTCGGATCGATGCCGCGAAGCGCGTCATTAGCGCCAAACTCCACAATCACCCCATCCACCTTCTCGTTGAGGCTCCAGTCGAGCCGCGCCAGACCGTTAGCCGCTGTGTCGCCGGATACGCCTGCATTCACAACGCGCACGGGATATCCTTTTTGTCGGAGCGCCGCCTCCAACTGCGCCGGAAAGGCCTTGTCGATCGGAATTTGATAGCCCGCCATGAGGCTATCGCCGAACGAGAGGATCACGATCTCTTGCTTGTCTTGCGCCGCTTCGGCTCGTGCCGGCGCCTTTACGACATAGAATGTCACAATCGCGGCCGTCGCAAAAATAAGAAGCTGCGTCCATATGAGGCCGGGCGACGCAATCTTGAAACGGTGACTCATTTGCACGTTCCTTCTGTTTCCTCAGCCTCCCAAGCGGGAATCGCCTCCAGGCGCGCCTCCCCGGTCATCCATCTAACGGGCGTCACGCTCACACTCAAGAGCAGAGCGGGTCCTGTCGAAATTTTGCGCGGCATCGACCTCGCTGTGCCGGAGGGGCAGTCGATTGCGCTTGTAGGGCCGAGCGGCTCTGGAAAATCCTCCCTCTTGATGGTGATGACAGGGCTCGAAGCCGCGACCTCTGGACAGGTGATGATCGCGGGCCGGGACTTTGCGCGAATGACCGAGGACGAACTCGCGGAGGCGCGAGGCCGCTCGATCGGCATCGTGTTTCAGTCTTTCCATCTGATTCCGACCATGACCGCGATCGAGAATGTGGCTCTGCCTCTTGAGTTTCTCAACCGGCGCGATGCCTTCGAACGCGCTGAGGCCGCTCTTGCCGATGTCGGGCTTTCCACGCGTCATCATCACGTGCCAGGCGAACTTTCAGGCGGCGAGCAGCAACGCGTCGCCCTTGCCCGAGCGCTCGCGGCGCAACCCAAAATCCTGCTCGCTGACGAACCGACCGGGAATCTCGACGGCGAGACCGGCGCCCAGGTCGTCGACCTCATCTTCGCACTGCATCGGAGGACCGGCACAACTCTCATTCTTATCACTCATGACACGGAACTCGCCCGCCGGTGCGAACGCGTCGTCGCCATGAAGAACGGCCGCATCGTGCGCTCCATTCACGAGACAGCCTACGCATGACGGCCGCCATTGAGACGAGGACCGAAAGGCGGGGCGGCCGTTTTCAGCTGCCGCTCGCGCTTCGCCTGGCGCTCCGCGATTTGCGCGGCGGCTTTGCGGGTTTCACGATCTTCCTGATCTGCATTGCACTTGGCACGGGCGCCATTGGCACAATCAACAGTCTGTCGGACGCAATTCAGGACGCGCTTGCGCGTGAGGGCACCGCGCTCCTTGGCGGCGATGTCGAGGCGACCCTTGTGCACCGCCAGGCGAGCCCGGAAGAAGCGGCCTTTCTCCGGCCGTTCGGTGAAGTGAGCGAGGTCGCCACCATGCGGGCGATGGCGCGCAGGCCGGATGGCAGTGCGCAGGCGCTTGTCGATCTCAAGGCCGTCGATGACGCCTATCCCCTTTATGGGGCGGTTACGTTCGAGGAAGGCGATGGGCTCGCTTCGGTGAAACAAGGTGGCCTTGCCGTGGATCGAAGCATCCTCGACCAGCTGCAAGTGAGCCTTGGCGACCGCATTTCCATCGGCAATTCCTCCCTTCCGATCAAAGCCGTCATCGAGCAGGAGCCGGACCGCCTCGCGGCTGGACCAGCTTTCGGGGCGCGCATTCTGCTTTCATCCAACGCCCTGAAAAAGACCGGCCTTGTCGAGCCGGGCAGCCTCGTCCGCTGGGCCTACCGCATCAAGACCGGGACCGGCGCTCCATCCGATTTCAGAAAAGAACTCGCCGGCAAGTTTCCAGAAGCCGGGTTTCTCGTGCGCGACAGCTCGGACCCGTCGCCAGGCGTGAAAAGCACGCTCAAGCGCCTGACCGAATTTCTTACGCTTGTCGGCTTAACGGCGATGCTCACCGGAGGAATCGGCGTGGCGAATGCAGTTGTGGCGTTCGTTGAAAGACGCCGCATGACCATCGCCACTTATAAGTCGCTCGGCGCGACCCAGCGCATCATCTTTCGTGTCCTCTTCATTGAGATCGGCCTTCTCGCGCTCCTCGGCATCCTGATTGGCTTCGCGATTGCGGCGATAGCGCCCTGGCTGATCGCAAGCCTCATGGCCGGGTTCGTACCCATTGCAATCGAACCGGGTCTGCAATGGCGAGCTCTCGCGCTTGCGGCCCTGTTTGGGCTGCTTACGGCGCTTCCCTTTGTTCTTTGGCCGTTGGGGCGGGCCGCGCAGGTGCGCGCCGCGGAGCTTTTCCGCGGCGCCAGCGAGGATCGCCTGCTGCCTCCGCCCTTCTATTGGATTTCATCGCTCTTGATTATGGGGCTGCTGGCGCTGCTGGCCGTCTCCCTTGCGCGGGAGCATCGCATCGCCGCATTCACCTGCGCGGCGCTTTTTGCGGTCTTCGTCTTGTTCTGGGGCGCGGGCGCTGGCATGCGCCGCCTAGCTACATCGCTGAAGCGCCCCAAATGGCCCGAGATGGCGCTCGCTCTCGCGAACATTGGCGGACCTGCCAGCCTCGTGCGCACCATCGCTCTTTCGCTTGGCGCGGGCCTCACGCTTCTCACGGCCGTGTCGCTTGTCGATGCCTCGCTGTCGGATGAACTCAAGACGCGCCTGCCGGAGCGGGCGCCAAGCTACTTCTTTATCGGGATCCCGAAACGGGACGTTTCCTCCTTCGAAGAGCTTCTGGCGAAGACGGCCCCGGAGGCAAAGATCACGACGGCGCCGATGCTGCGCGGCCGGCTGATGGCGCTTGCCGGCGTGCCGGCCGGACAGATCAATGCCCCCTCTTCGGCCGAATGGGTTCTGACCGGCGACCGCGGCATCACATATTCAGACGCGTTGCCGACAGGCTCCCAGATAACGGAAGGCGCATGGTGGCCCGCCGATTATGAGGGAGAACCGCTCGTCTCCTTCGAAGCCGATCTTGGCAAGGCCTTGGGCCTCAAGATCGGGGACACCGTAACGGTCAGCGTTCTGGGCCGAAGCCTCACCGCCAAAATCGCGAATTTCCGGAAGGTGAGATGGGGCTCGATCGACATCAACTTCGTGATGATTTTCTCCGCCAACGCGCTCCGCCAGGCCCCTTTCACATACCTCGCAACGCTCGCATGGCCCGAAGGGCGGCAGCCGGACACAAAGACGGAAGCAGGCGTCACGAAGGCGATCGGCGCCGCCTACCCGGTTGTCTCAGCAATCCGCGTCCGCGACGCCTTGAACGCGGTGAACGGCATCTTCGAGAAGGTCATGCGTGCGGTGCGAATCGCTGGCGGCGTGACACTCATCATGGGCGCTTTGGTTGTGGCAGGCGCTCTGATGACGGCGCAGCGCAGGCGAATCTACGAAGCGGTGGTGCTTCGGACCCTGGGCGCCGCCAAGCGCCGCATCATTTTGGCCCACCTGCTTGAGTATCTGACGCTGGCGGTCAGCCTTTCGATCGCCGCTGCCGGACTCGGGCTCGCCGCTGCTTATGTAATCGTCAAGTATGTAATGGGCTTAAGCTTCAGTCTGTCCCTCTACGCCCTATTGCAGCCCTCAATCCTTGAGACCATATTCGTGGTTGCGCTAGGGGCGCTTGGAACCTTAAGGGTTCTATCAGCGAAACCAGCGCACTATCTGCGTTCCGAGTGAACGTCTTGATGGCGAGGAAAGGGCAGGCCGCCTGACAAAGAGGCTTTGCTCCAGGCCGTTCAGGGCTTAAACCTGGAAGACCTTTTGCGCAGACCTTGGGTAACGAAGTCAGGGACCACATAAACATGGCAGACTACCAAAGCTCTCGAGCGTATAACGTGCGCGCTCGGTCGGGCGCGGACGCCTTCGCGATAGACGAAGGCCTGCGCTCGTATATGATGCGCGTTTACAATTATATGGGCATTGGCCTCGTGCTTACGGGCGTCGTTGCCTATGCGTTCTTCACAATGGCGGTTACGGGAGATCCGTCCCTGGCGGCTGCAAAGCTGCCGAACGGCCTGATGCTCACCGCGCTTGGCAAAGCCATCTATATTAGCTGGCTCAGGTGGGTGATCGCGTTCTCGCCCCTTGTGATCGTGTTCCTGTTCGCAGCGCGTGTGAATCAGATGAGTTCGGCCACCGCACAAGCGGTGTTCTGGGCGTTTGCCGCGTTGATGGGCCTGTCGCTGTCAAGCATCTTCGTCATCTACACAGGTGCTTCGATCGCGCGCATCTTCTTCATCACCGCCGCGACCTTCGGCACTGTAAGCCTGTACGGCTACACGACGAAGCGCGATCTTACGAAGTTGGGATCATTCCTCATGATGGGCGTGATCGGCATCGTGATCGCAAGCATCGTGAACGCTTTCCTTGGCTCGACCGGCCTGCAGTTCGCGATCTCGGTTCTGGCCGTGCTGATCTTCACGGGCTTGACGGCCTACGACACGCAGCAGCTTAAGGACAACTACTACTCAAACGCGCAAGGCGGGGAAGAGACCCTTGCGCGCAGCGCAATCATGGGCGCCTTGAGCCTCTATCTCGACTTCATCAACATCTTCATCGCACTGCTTCAGCTCTTCGGCGACAGGCGATAAGAGGTTCGACGCTAAAACAGCTCAGGAAGGCCCCGGCGACGGGGCCTTTTATTTTGCGCTCTTTCAGGCGTTGACCACAGACAAATTCCGGTCAAGGACGCGCAGGACTCTGGCGAGGTCATGCCAGCGCTTGAGGATGAGGCCGGTCATGGCGACGACGCTATAAGCGCCTTGCCGCTTCGTCAGCCTGGGATTTTTCTCGATACGATAGAGCGGCCGCTCCGTGCTGCGGCGGAAAATCGAAAAAACGGCCTTGTCTTTCAAAAAATCAATCGAATAGTCGCGCCATTCGCCCGCCGCGACCTTTGCGCCGTATAAAGAGAAAATTGCCTTGAGTTCATGTCTCGAGAAGCTTGTGAAGGGAAGAAGCCCGGCAGGCGCCTGTGGGATGGAAGACCGCCCGCCGGGCTCGATGCGCTGGGTAGGATATCGGTCATGAGCCCTCCTAAGCCGTTGTTAGTCAAACCTTATCATTGACCTTCCCCAAAGGCGCGCGCAAGCAAAAATAAAGCGTTAGCTTCTCTGGAGCCGGGAGGCCTCGACAAGGGGATCTCCGCCTCGGAAACGTTCCTGCATCGCCACAAATCCGCGCCAAATGCAATATGTTGTTCGCTAAGCGCCTCTGAAACCGCGCCCTGAACTACAGGCGCTTGCGCGGTCATGTGCGCTCCCCTATATGAACACC
>JBAVVQ010000635.1:0-3452 GCA_049697375.1 Rhodomicrobium sp. | reverse complement strand
GGCTTCGGTCGTAGCGCTTACGGTTTTCAGCAGTCCACATCGGCGGCCCCTCCGAATCACAGCCGCCTTCCTTGAATCACAAAGGATTCAGACGATTCAAGAACTTTGTGAACGGACACTTAGAGCGAATTGCAACGATGTTTTTGAGCTCCACAGAGGCGAGGCCGGCTAAGTTGTCCGGGCGGTCTTCCCCAGCTTAAGTTGCGCAGCGTCCTCGCGAAATATACTGGTCGCTTCGCGATTGTGCTTTGCCACAAAGTTGGGGATTAGCAACGGTGCTTTCGCAGCGGAGCCTTGTTTTCCTCAAGATGGCCGTATCCAGGAAGCATGAAAGGTCGGCCGCGCATTTGCAGGCCCCATCGAATTTCGCCCTGAATACGGTAATGCCCGTGACTGCAATACGAGCCAACATTTCCGAAAGTTGTCTGCTGCTGCCTCAGGTCCAGACGGACGCAGCTGACGGCGCGCTGCAGTCCGTGAAGACGCGCGTGTTCTTGTCTTATTCGCGTGCGGACAGCGGCTTTACGGATCGCCTCGCCGAAGTCTTGGCGGAGAGCGGTTATACCCCCGACTACGATAGATCGGTCTACGACCCCGACAATATCGATTCTGGCATTTCGGCCCAGGACCAATGGTGGCAGCGCCTGCAGCAGATGATCGCCAAAGCGGACGTTGTCGTCTTTATTGTCTCGCCGGATAGCGCAGGAAGCAAGGTGTGCGATGAGGAAATCGCTTACGCCCAGGGCTTGGGCAAGCGCATTATTCCCATCCTGCGGCGTCCAATCGATTTCGCGAAGGCGCCGCCGCGGCTTTCAGCGCATAACGTCAAAATCGATTTCACCGATGATGCGGAAGCGAGCTTCGAAAGCGCGCTCAAGCAGCTCCGTGCCCCGCTTGACGTGGACGTCGTCTGGTATCGCGAGAGCCGGAGGCTGACTCAGCTCGCTTTGGAATGGGATTGGGAAAACCGGCCCTCCGACAGGCTCATGAGCTCGGCGGATATAAGGGCGACGGCGCGGCTGTTAGAAAGCAGGCCGAGGAACGCCGATCTTCCGCCGCAGGTTCTCATCGACTTCCGCGATGAAAGCAGAAAGCGCAAGGAAGGAGAGGCCCGGACGCTGCGGCGCCTGCAAGCCGCCGCAGCGGTGCTCATGGTCTGCACCATCGCCGGCTTAATTGGATGGATCAACCAAGCCTATCTCATATCGCAGTGGAACTGGTTTGTGAAAATGCGGCCATATATGAATGCGCATGTCCGTCCCTTTGCGCTGGCCGCGGAGGCTGAGCGTGCGTTGAAACCCGGAGCGAATGTCCACGAGTGCGACAAAAACTGCCCGGAAATGGTTGTTGTGCCCGCAGGCAGTTTCATTATGGGGTCACCTGAGAGCGAGAGGGGGCACGACCAAAGAGAAAGCCCGCAGCATCAGGTTACCATTGCCCGGCCATTTGCCGTTTCCAAATATCTTGTGACCTTCAACGACTGGGACGCCTGTGTCGCCGTTGGCGGGTGTCCGCAAAATTCGGACAGTTACGGACGCGGAACAATGCCGGCGATCAACGTCACTTGGGACGATGCTGAAAGATATGTGGAGTGGCTCTCATTGATGACCGGCAAGCCCTACCGGCTTCTCTCCGAGGCCGAATGGGAGTACGTAGCCCGCGCCCGCACGGCAACAGCCTATCCTTGGGGCGACGATATCGGCACAGGGAACGCCAACTGCAAAGGCTGCGGCAGCCAATGGGATTTCCAGCAGACATCGCCGGCCGGCTCTTTCAAACCGAACGCGTTTGGCCTCTTCGACATGGAGGGAAACGTTTTTCAGTGGGTTGAGGATTGCTTTCAGGCAAATTACACCGGAGCGCCGGCGGATGGGTCAGCCCGCACATCCGCCGATTGCAAGCGCCACGTGGTTCGTGGCGGTTCCTGGTACGAAGAACCGGACTTCCTCCGCTCGGCCAACCGCAGCAGGATGGACGCCGCAGACAGCAAGGACGACGATTTGGGCTTTAGGATTGCGAGAACGCTCGGGCCTTGAGGGAGTATCAGTGCAATTGAATGCTGGCCTTATACCTTATGGGCGAAAGATGTCTTGTTGAGCATTTCGCGCAACGAGCCTGCATTGCCGGTTGTTACTAAGTCTTTGCTGAAGTCCAGCTTTCGCAGGTCCAACAGTCTAATGCTCTCAAAATTGCACGATAATTTTGACAACGCCGACAGCTGTGCGGCAGCGTATGGGTCGCTGCACGCGCAACGCCCTTTCAAAACGGATATTGTGAAAAACCGTTCAAGATGGGCCCTTAAATTGGAGGGATGAAGACGGCCGCCCTCCACGCCTAGAACAGCATAAACAAGATTTGGGTCTGCTTTTTGGTTGGCTGAAAGAGCCGGTTGAACGTAAGGAAAATCTATTATCTTGGCACCAAGGCTACCCCATATCCCAATCCTAGAAGTTTGATCCAAGCCAGAAATTTGGGTATCTGTATCGTAATCTTCTTTAGACATACGAACGGGATCATTCAGTTCGATGTAAATATACACTGGCGGATTCGGCAGATAATGGCGCTGCAAAGCGGCCTGAACGTCAGTTGGGTTACTGGCCGCGAAAAGCTTCATTACTATCGGCGCAAACTCGCGCATAATAGCGCGAAAATATCCGCGGCGCCGGGCTTGTCCGTTGATGAAAACGTAGTTGAGGTTAACGGACAGATATGGCGCCTGCGGTATTTTAAGTCCCCCCATTTGGAGGACGATAAAATTCATCCCACCGATGAACTCACCTGTCACGGGGGCTCTTATTGTAGCGGCGTATTCGCGAAAACCACCGAAGTGTGCGCTCAAACCAGCATAAATTTCGCCCTGATTTAAAGCGAGGCAGTCTGCGAAGCCTGCAAATTCCTCTTTTTCATTGGTCAGCGTGAAGGCCAGATCGTACGCGTCATAAAATTCGCGCAAAACAGGGCTTTCAGGCGAGGTAGTGGCGGCAACAGCAAAGCCGGACTCAGATATTAAATAAATGTCGTGGTCTGCTCTCACGTTATTAAGTTCTGCGTGAATCGTTAATTGGGCGGTCTTTGACGGCTTCTTAGATCTCGAATATTTGCCAGAGGCCGAGGGAGCTTTAGCGTGACATCCCATCGCCACAATGAAGGGGCTGGCCGCCCCGTACAGATGCCGACGCCGCAGACCTGGAGCCTAGAGATTATCCGATTAAAATAGCCAAGGTCAAACGAACCTATGAAAAATCCGAAAGCGCGCATTGCCTAACCGTGTTTTCAGCGAATTGTTAGCGGTGCACGCGCTGCAATGCCCCTACCGAAAAGGAAACTCGTTTTTGCGTGAAATGTTTGATCTCGAGTCGAATTCTTCTCGCAAAGTTCCGCAGCTGAGTTTGCTGCAGAAGATCGTTCAACTTTCTTGAATGTCTTCTCTCGACGTGCGCCGTGCAAAGGTG
>JBAVVQ010000634.1:0-2548 GCA_049697375.1 Rhodomicrobium sp. | reverse complement strand
GAACGGCATGGCGCCGTCCACCCACACGCCGACTTCGGTGCCCCGCCCGGATCTAAGGTCGCGCCCAAATCCAGGCGGTATTTCGATGGTGGCGTTGACGGCCCCCGTTTTCAGGGCGCGCTGCTGCTCTTCGGCGTTCTTGAGCGGCGTTTTCTCTGTGAAGTAAGGCGATCCGCGGATCTCCTCGAGATAGGCGCGGCTTTCCGGCGTGTTGTCTCGGTCGAGCACCCTAAACGAAAGATTGTTGACATCGGTCGTAATGCCGAAGCCAAAAATCAGCATGAGAAAGGCGGTGCCGAGAACGGCAAAGGAAAGGCGAATCGGGTCGCGGCGAAGCTCGAGCGCTTCGCGGATGCTGTAGGCGAAAAGTCGCCTGAAGCTGAAGATTGGGGACGGCTCCTCGCCCGCTTGGATTTGCGGCGCCGTCAGCGCTTTGGCCGCGTCGTCTATAATTTCGACATCTGGCGCTCTCGCCGTCTCGGCCTCCTTCAAGTAGCTGATGAAGGCCTCTTCGAGCGTGGCGGCTCCCCGCGCAGCAATCAGCTCTGCCGGGGTGCCGGTTTTGAGAACGCGCCCCGCATCCATGAGCGCGATGCGGTCGCACCGCGCGGCCTCGTTCATGAAATGGGTCGAGACGAAGATTGTGACGCCCTGATTGCGGGACAGTTCGATCAGTAGTTCCCAGAAGCGGTCGCGGGCGATGGGATCAACGCCCGATGTCGGCTCATCGAGGATCAGCATGTCAGGCTCGTGGACGATCGCGACCGAGAGCGACAGCCGCTGCCTTATGCCGAGAGGGAGGCTCGCGGCTGGGTCGTCGGCATATTCGGTGAGGCCGAAGCTCTCGATCAACTCGGCAATCCGTTTGTGCGCCTTTTCCCTCGGGATGTGGAACAGGCGTGCATGCAGCCGAAGGTTTTCGCGCACCGTCAGTTCGCTGTAGAGCGAGAAGGATTGCGACATATAACCGACACGACTTCGAAGCGATATGTCGCTGGCATCGATCGGCTGGCCGAACAGGAATGCCTCGCCCTCGGTCGTCGATAGCAGGCCGGACAGCATTTTCATGGTTGTGGTCTTGCCGCAGCCATTCGAGCCGACAAAGCCGAAGATTTCGCCCCGCTCGATGGTGAAGCTTACATGATCGACCGCGGTGAAATCGCCGAACGTTTTGGTCAGGTTGCGGGCCACGACGACAGGGTCGCCAACTTCGAGGGTTCTGGGCGGGATCACGATGGCCTTATGGCCTGCGCGCCGCTTCTCGGGGAGAAGCCGGATGAACGCATCTTCGATGCTTTGCGTTTTCGTCTGCGCCTTGATCTCGGCAGGCGAACCGGTCTCAAGCACCTTCCCGTCGCTCATGGCGACGAGCCAGTCGAAGAGTTCCGCCTCTTCCATGTAGGCGGTGGCAACCAATACGCTCATTCCAGGCTGGCGCGCACGCATGCGCTCGATGAGTTCCCAGAACTGGCGACGTGATAAGGGATCGACGCCGGTGGTCGGCTCATCGAGGATCAGAAGCTCAGGGTCATGAATGAGCGAGCAGCACAGGCCGAGTTTCTGGCGCATGCCACCCGAGAGCTTTCTCGCCTGGCGGTCCGCGAATGGTGTTAGGCCGGTGCTGCGAAGAAGATCGGCGATGCGAAGGTCGCGCTCGGCGGCGGATTGTCCGAACAGCCGCCCGAAAAACTCGATGTTCTCGCGGATGCTGAGGTCGGGATAGAGGTTCCTGCCGAGCCCTTGGGGCATGTAGGCGATGCTCGGGCACACCTCCGATCGGTGCGCCTTCGAGCGCATGTCGCCGCCGAGCACTCTGACACCGCCGGACTGAATCTCACGCGCCCCGGCAATGGTGGCAAAAAGGGAAGACTTGCCCACGCCGTCGGGGCCTATGAAGCCCACCATGATGCCAGCCGGGATCGTTAGCGATACATCGTCTAACGCAGCAACCCGCTTATACCGCAGGCTCAGATGGGAAATCTCCGCAATGGGCGCCGCCCCCGCTTTTATCGGCGGCTGAACCAGGGCAAGCGCGACATCCTTAGTCATTTCACGAGGTTATTCTGCAGCATCGGGGGCCACGGAGTTTTCGGATCGAGCAGGACATAGCCCATGCCGGGCAAGCCGCTCCGCACCGACTCCTCATGGGCTTTCAGCAGGCTGGGATCGATCCTGACGCGGACGCGAAACATGAGCTTGTCGCGCTCGCTTTTCGTCTCGACAGCCTTCGGGTCGAACTGGTTTTGCGTCGCCACAAAGGACACATGGGCAGGGATGGGCCTGTCCGGATAGGCATCCAGCAGGATACGGGCATCCGCGCCAACCTTGGTCTTGCCCGCATCGGGGGTCGGCAAATAGATATCCATGTAAACATAACCGATGTCGAGCATGGTGAAGACCTTGCCGCCAGCGCCGAGCACCTCGCCGACATTAGCCAGCCTGTACTGAATGCGGCCGTACCGAGGAGCGACGAGCGTGTTGTCGGCTATGTTGACCTTTAGAAGTTCTGCGTTGTGGTTGGCTGCATCAAGCGCGTGCTGAGCCTGCA
>JBAVVQ010000633.1:0-3114 GCA_049697375.1 Rhodomicrobium sp. | reverse complement strand
TAGCCGCACGCGCCGTCACCGAAGATGATCCAGATCTCAGCCCCGGGTCGCGCTAGCGCCGCCCCGAGTGCGAAGCCCGCGCCGACGCCGAGTGTGCCGAAAGGGCCGGGATCAAGCCACGAAAGCGGCGCGCGCGGGCGAAGGATGTAGGACGCCGTCGCGACGAAGTCCCCGCCATCGGCCACGAAAATGGCATCATCTCCGGCGGCGCGGTCGATCTCGCGCAGGAGGGCAATGGGATTTACGAACTCGCTTGTCGCCGCCGCCTGTTTTTCGATTTCGGCTTCGCGGTCGGCATCGCGCGCGTGGAGCGCCGCGATCCATTCCGCCCATCGCCCGCGAACGCCGCCAAAGCGATCTGAAAGCTGCTCGAGGAAGAGGGCGACGTCTCCGATGGCGGCAATGTCCGGGCGGCGGTTCAGGCGCGCGTCCATGCGGCTGCGGTTTGCGGCGATCAGCGTGGCGGACCGGCGAATTTGGCGGCCATAGTCGAGGCGGAAATCGCACGGCACACCCGCCAAAATAACGCAATCGGCCTCCTTCAAGGCCTGCCGGCGCTGGTGGCGGAGTTGGAGCGAGTCATCCCGCCCAAGAAGTCCGCGCGCCATGCCCGAAAGATAGACCGGAACGCCGAGCCGCCCGATGGCGGCGGCGACTAAGACAGGGTTCGTGCTTGCGGCGAGCGTCTGGCTGCCGATAATGGCGAGCGGACGCTTGGCCTGCGTTAAGGCGGCGGCTGCCGCCTTAACAGGCGATGAGCGGATGGCGGGCGCCGCCACGTTTCGAGGCGCTGGCGCGGGCAAGGACTGGCTCCCGCCAAACAGCCTCTCAAGATGCCGGTTGATATAATAGCGCAACAGGGCGTCGGAGATCGAGCGGCCCTTGCCGGAAGCCTCGCCATACCAACGGCGCACAATCGGCTCGGCATAAAGCAAATCGACCGGAAGCTCGACGAAGGCCGGCCCTTGCACGCCCCCGCGCGCGGCAGCGAATGCTTCTTCAATAGCTGGGCCGATGTCCTGCACTCGCCGGACCTGCTTGAGACACTTTACATGAGGCGCGGCGACGGGGCGCTGATCAATATCCTGCAGAGCCCCACGCCCCTGCAGCAGGGTCGGCGCCGCGCCTCCCAGAAGAACGACGGGGGATTGTGCGAGCTGCGCATTCTTCAATGCGGTCACGGTAT
The DNA here is from genome assembly GCA_049697375.1 of Rhodomicrobium sp. Classification (GTDB taxonomy): domain Bacteria; phylum Pseudomonadota; class Alphaproteobacteria; order Rhizobiales; family Rhodomicrobiaceae; genus Rhodomicrobium. The sequence goes on along the minus strand of JBAVVQ010000633.1, from coordinate 1,928 downwards.
TGGTGATCCCGGGCCCCGCCGTAACCGCTGCAATCCCGGGCACGCCCGTCAGCCGGGCGACTGCATCGGCGGCAAACACCGCTGTAGCCTCGCCCCGCGTGTCTATGATGCGAATGCCGCGCGCCTTTGCGCCGGTGAGAATCGGCGAGATATGCCCGCCGCATAAGGTGAAGAGCGCCGTCACGCCATGAGCTGCGAGAGCGGCCGCGACCCTGTCGCCTCCGTGAGCCGCCGCGCGTTCCTGCGCTGCGGTCTCGTCCTCCGGGAGCGCGCCGTTGACTGGTGTCGCTGCTTCCGTGCTGGCCATCTGCGCCGCCCCGCTTAACAATTCACGGGACTCTATAAGAGGATCGGGTTGCGCTCCATCCAAATCGCGCCCTCTGACGGTGTTGCGGGCGCGCGGGACGATGCATCAGCGGTAGATGCGGCTGATCTTCGAACCTTCGAGCGTCAGGTTGTACATGAGCCCTCTCTGATCGAAGATAAAACCGACGATCGGGCTGTGGATGGTATTCGTATCGACCGCGCCCCCGGCGCCCACCGCGATGATCGCGACGGAGCCGTCGACGCCAACTTTCCAGCCATCCTTCATGCGGAAGCCTTCAAGAGCGTCCGGCGTCATGAACATGATGATGACGGATCTTGCCTGCGCGCCAAGTTGGAAGCTGAAAGACGCTGAAACCGTATTGTAATATTCAGCAGGGTGGCGCGGAGTCAGCAGGCTGCCCTCGCCATATTCCCCGCCAAAGCCAAACCGTGCCTTGACGATGGTCGGGAAGATGAGGATTCCCGCCGATCTCTGCGCGAAGCCTCTGGACCACGGGCTGCGGCCATAAAACCTGTCGAGCGTGGCTCCTACACCCATATCAATGTCGTAAGCTGTTGATGCATTCGCTGTGAGCATTGATCCGATCCCAAGCGACGTAATGGCGCCGATCCTGATCGCCTCCGTCTGGAGAACTCCATACCTACCCTTCCCTCATTGCAACTCGCGGCTCCGACCCCGCATATCCAGCGATTGGGCGGCCTCCTCTATTTCCCTCGGGGCAAAGATGATCCGGCGTCCCAGGCGCTAGGCGGCGTTCGCTATGGCGCTTCAGGCCATACGACAAAAACCAACCGGATTTTTGGGCGAAAGCTTGACGAACTAAAGCTGCTCGGACGCGCCTCTTTCACGTTGCGATTTGTGATACTTCCGGATGAGCAGGTTACGGCGCAGCCGCGACAGGTGGTCGATGAAAAGGATGCCTTCCAGATGATCGATCTCATGCTGGACGACGGTTGCCTGCAGGTTCGCGAAATCCTGCTCTTGCTGCTTGCCATCGAGATCGACAAAACGGACGCGCACCAGGGCGGGGCGCTCGACTTCGGCATACATCCGGGGAATGGACAGGCAACCCTCGTCATGAACGCGAGGCGTATCGCCAAAGGATAAGATTTCCGGATTGATGAGCACGAACGGCTTCTTGGGCTCGTCTTCGCCCTTCACCGTATCAAGGACAAGAACGCGGCGAAGGACGCCAACCTGCACCGCCGCCAGCCCTATGCCAGGGGCGGCGTACATTGTTTCGAGCATGCTGTTCGCGAGGTTGCGCGCCTGGTCGTCGACGGTTTCAATCGGCGCCGATTTCTTGCGGAGAAGGGGATCTGGCAGCGTAATGATCGGCAATATCGACATGCGCAGCAGATAAGCGAGCAGCGCAGTCTGGTCAACGCTTTCCTCTGTAATTTAAGCAGGCAGGAAATGTGTGTCCGGGCAGCGCTGGATTTCAATCGTGACGTGACTGAGCTTCGGCGGCGACTGACGTGGCCCCGGTTGTTCGGACAGTTTTCCCGCTTCGATAAGTGGAACATCTGCCAGTGTTAGGCCGCCAAGCGGACTGGCGGCAAGCTCTGTGCTCCGTAGTAGGCTTGATCGGGCGTCATGC
>JBAVVQ010000632.1:0-1801 GCA_049697375.1 Rhodomicrobium sp. | reverse complement strand
CCGTCGAGCGCGCCAAAGAAGACCTGCCCTCCGCGCATACCGTTTACGGCGATCTTAACAAGAAGGCTGCGGTGGAAAAGATCATCGAGGATGTCAAAAATATCGGCACGGTTCAGGAGCAGCATGGGAGGCAGGAGCGCGCGGGAGAAGCGAACGCCGGACATGACGTTCACCTCGAAAAAGCGCAGCCAATCCTCATCCGTGATGTCCTGGAAGGCCTTCGCCTCATAGATCCCAGCGTTGTTGACGAGGATCTGGACCGTGCCGACATTCTTGACATCCTCGATGATCTTTTCCACCGCAGCCTTGTTGTGAAGGTCGCCGTAAACAGCATGCGCGGAGGGCAGGTCTTTTTTGGCGCGCTCGACGGAGTCTCGGGTGCGGCCGTGAATGATGACCTCGGCGCCCTCGCGCAGGAGAAGCGCGGCGGTCGCCTTTCCGATGCCTTTGGTGGACCCGGTAATGAATGCGAGCTTGCCTTCGAGGTTGTAGTCCATGACGGTCTTTCCTAACTGGGCAAAAGCGAGAGGGCTCTTATCGCGGGATAATCGAGCCGTTCCGTTTTAAGTTCCAGGCCACCAAAGGAGAACCGTGGATGTTTATCGCCATGAACAGGTTTCGTGTGAGGAGGGGTTGCGAGGCGGACTTTGAGGCCGTCTGGCTCAACCGCGACGTTTTCATCAATCGCGAGCCGGGTTTCGTGGTGTTTCACATGCTGAAGGGGCCGCAGGACGACGAGTGCAGCCTGTATGTCTCGCATACGATCTGGGCGACCCGGCAGGATTTCGAGAACTGGACGCGATCCGAGAGCTTCCGCGCGGCGCACAAGAGCGCGGGCGGGAAGAAGCCGCTTTATATTGGCGGTCCGCACTTCGAGGGCTTCGCCGCCATTCAGGAGGTGAAGCCGGCCGGGGCGGAGTGAGGCTTCGCCTGCCGCCTTCGTCATGCCTTTGCCGCATGTCGTCATGCCGGAAAGGCGCGCGCGCCTTATCCGGCATCTTTCCAGTGGAGATCGCGCGAAGCCCGCACCCGGCATAGCCCGCGTTTCTTGCCAAGAAAGATAGATCGGGCCGTGGTCGCGGCCACCAGCTGGGAGACGGCGCTGTGGACCCCTTGTCAATTCTCGGAAATATTGTTGCTAGCATTATTGTAGGTGCAGCTGTTTTCCTTTACGGGCGATCCCGAGGCTGGTGGCTAACCGCCAAAGCGAAGCGGAAGACGCTACCTTCGGATGGAAAGAAATTTACGCTTCTTGTGGCGGAACTCGAACGCGATGCGAACCGGAAACAAACCGATCGCATTATTGATGAGCTTGAAAAGCAATTCCCGCAGCGGGGGGACGTAACTGTTCGTATTCTGCCTTATCACGCGGTCCTTTCCATTGGTCCCGGTGAAAGAGCTAAGGGACTGGAGGCCGCAGAAAAGCAGGGCCGACGCTGGCTGCATGAGAAAAACGGCGATGTTCTGATCTGGGGCAAGGTCGAAGAAGACAAGATTCTCCGACTTCGATTTTTGCCAAATCTGGGCGTAGGCAGCGAGCAAAAGACTTATACTCTCAATGAGGTTCTGGAACTGCCGGTCGATTTCGGCTCCGATCTCGGCGCGGTGCTGGCGGCGCAGGCGGCGACCGCGATCTCGCCGATCTACGACAGAAGCGGCGAAGCGCTTGCTGTGCTCATCGCGCCGCTTGTCGCAAAGCTGAAACCCATTGCAGAAAATCCGTCGTCAGGCTTCCTGGATGAAAACCGCGCGCAACTTTGGAATACCTATGCAGCCGGCGAACAGCGCCTCGGTGAGGAAC
>JBAVVQ010000631.1:0-1936 GCA_049697375.1 Rhodomicrobium sp. | reverse complement strand
GAGCATGTGAGCCAGCTTGGCGCCGGCGCAGTCTTGGAGAACGCCGTTCAGTATCGCCGTGTCGCTGAACGCTTCGGCGTCCCGCGCGACAGCCATTAAGCTGCTGAGCCCGCCCACCGTGTAGGGCGCCTTCGTAGCCATTTGCCGCGCCGCCCGCCTTTAATCGATTCGAATTAAAGGCGGGTCGATGTAAGCGTCAGGCCCGTATTGCACGTTGGAGGCACGCAATGAACCGGGCGTTTTCGCCAGAGCTCCCGACGCTGACACGAATGTATTCGGGTAAGCCGAACGCATCGAGCTGCTTCACCAGGACGCCGCTCTTTCTCAAATCATTGTAGACTCGCGCGCCATCGCCGACCCTGACCAGCAGGAAATTCGCTTCGGACGGCAGAAAAAATAGTCCGAGCAGCGATAGCCGCGTGGCCAACCAATCGCGGCCGCTTGCATTCAAAGCGATGGTGCTCGCCAGATGGTTTGAATCGCCCAGGGCGGCGAGCGCCGCGATCTGAGCGAGGCTGCTTGTGTTAAAGCGCTGCCGCTGATTATTCAGGCTCAGTGCAAGCCCCTCAGCCGCGATTGCATAGCCCATCCGCAATCCTGCGAGGCCGTAAGCTTTTGACAGCGAACGCACCGCCACCAGCGAACGGCCCGTTGCAATGTAGTCGAGTGAATTGGGGAAATCCGGCTTCGCCGCATATTCGGCATAGGCCTCGTCGAGGCAAACGACGGGGCCACGCGGCAGCCGGTTGAGGAACCGGTCGAGAGCAGCCTTGGAAAGTGCAAGGCCGGTCGGGTTGTTGGGATTCCCGATGATGACGAGGCGCGTTCTGGGCCCCACCCGCGCCGCTATGGCATCGAGGTCATAGGCATGCTGGACGAGGGGCACACGTATGACCTCGCCGCCAACGCGTTCCACGGCGGCGCGATGGGCTGGGGATGAAGGCCATCCAATGACCGCCTCCCCTCCGTCGCCGAATAGAGCGCGCGCAAGGAGGTCGAAAATCTCGGTTGAGCCGTTGCCAAGAACGACGTTGCCTACCTCAACGCCAAGCTTCCGCGCCAGAGCGGCCCTCAGCGACGCGCCCTGGCCGTCGGGATAGCGATGAACCAACCCTGCGTTCGCCGTAATGGCGCGAACAACCGCAGGCGGCGGTCCAAGGGGGTTTTCATTGGCAGAAAGGTCCACCACATCGTGGCGGCCTCGCAAATCATCGGGCATCATCAAAGCCTTTTTCAACCGCCTGTTTCACGGAGCAAAACCAATCCTGCTAACGAGCCGTCCCCGATAATGCGGTGAAGAGTTGATATGTGAAAAGGGGCATGTGGAGGGTTCAAACAATAGGCCACCGGACAGCCCTCCGCAACGGCTGGCGATGCGTTTGCGCTTATCATGCTCTCGGCCTCCCGGAAGAGCCCCTGGCGATTAGCGCGCAACCCGTTCCTGGCCGGTCAAAAAGGCCGCGGGCGGCCGTTGTCGGAATGATGCTTGTACCTTGGCGCCATTGACGGGCCAAGCTTTGTGGCGGATGTAGACACGATGCTTTTCTGTTCGTATCGACCCAAACCGAAGAGAAGCGTCGACACGAAGTTAACTACTCAGCGCTTATTTGGAAGCAAGAGGGTAACATGAAGAATTCCATGCTGGCTGCCGCTTTGGTTGCAGCGTTTGCGATGTACGGACAAGCGCGAGCGGACGAGGTCGCGAAGGGCAAGGAAATTTTCGACCGTACCTGCAGCAACTGTCATTCGACGCAAATCGGGGTGAATAAGGTTGGCCCTTCCCTGTGGGCCGTGGTCGGGCGCCCCGTAGCCGGTAATCCGGATTTCAGCTACTCGCCAGCGCTGATCGCCAAGCGCGACGACTGGAAGGCATGGGACGAGAAGAGGATCGACGATTACCTCGTCAACCCGCGTGAAGTTCTGCACGGGGTGAAGA
>JBAVVQ010000630.1:0-4728 GCA_049697375.1 Rhodomicrobium sp. | reverse complement strand
GTCCATGACTTGGCTGCGTACATCGTTTCGGCAAATCCGCGAACCGCATCCGCGTTTTTCTCGGCGCGCTCGGTCCTGACGGCGTCGGCGGCTCCCGCTTTGGGATGTTCGCCACAAGGTATTGCACAGGAAAGCCTTCCTCTTCGCGGTCCTGGCCGGCGAAAAGCTCCGGCAGCCGGAACATCTGGAATTTTTCAGCGGCGTCGAATATGCCTCTCGCAATCGTGTTCGCCTCTTTCCAAAGGCCATAGCGCTTCGCCCCGGCCGCGATGATCGCGTTATCGTGCGGCCAGACGCTGCCAAGCTGATAGGCGTTGGGGTCGTGGGCAGGGTTATTCTTGGAGAGCGTGCGGATGCCCCACCCGGAATACATGTCGGGCTGAAGCAGGCGCCGGATCACGCTCTCCGCCTTGGCGCGGCCGTCTACGATTCCCGACCAGAGGAGGTGGCCCGGATTCGATGCTATAGTGCGAACCTGCTTCTTATCGGGGTCGAGGGCGAAGGCGTAGGCGCCCTCATCCTCCATCCAAAAAGCTTCGTTGAAGTCCTTCTTAAGGGTCTGAGCTTGCGACCGAAGTTTCTTCGCCCTGGCCGCCTCTCCTTCCTGCTCGCAGAGTTCCGCCATGCGAAGCTTGGCGTCGTAGACATAGCCCTGCAGCTCGCAGATCGCGATGGGCTGCTCAACCTGCGAGCCATCGGGGTAAACGACGGCGACACCTGAATCCTTCCAGGCCATATTGTGGTAGCCTTTGGACGAGAAGGTTTTGTACTCTTGGAAGCCGTCGCCATCGAGGTCGCCATAGCGGTCGATCCATTCAAGGCACTTCAGAGCGGTATTCCAGTGTTTATCGAGAAGACCTTCATCGCCGGTCCAGCGATAGGTCTCCGACAGCGCAATCAGATAAAGAATGCTCGCATCGGCAGCGCCATAATAGGGACCGTGGGGAGTCTCCTTGAAATGCGCGAGTTCACCGAACCGCATCTCGTGCAATATCTTTCCTGGCTGCGCGTCGCGCCAGTCATCGCGTTCTTTGGCCTGATATTTGGCGAGGTGGCCCAGGGCGCCTCTGGCAAGATGCGGGTTCACGATCATCGCCTGCAAGGCGACAATGAGGCTGTCCCGGCCGAAAATCGTGACGAACCAGGGCACGCCGGCAGCGGGCATCCAGGAGAGCAGTCCGTCTTCATCGCTTATGTCGATGCGAAGGGCGCCGATGTCATAGGCGCTTTGCTCTACGCTTTTGCGAACCGTGACATTGGAGGTTTCGATCCGGGAGACGCTATCATGCCACTGCCGGTCTATTTCCTGGGTCTTGTGATCCCCGGTGGCGGCCTGCCAGCAGCCGACATGCGGCCGCCGCTGCCTGCCGCCGATTACAGGAATGATTTCGGTACAAAGGCGCCAAACCCCTGTAGGCGCAAGCCTGATTTGGAAATGAATTTTCCCATTGGCGAAATGCGGCTTCGAGTCCGCTTTCCGCACGCTGTAGATGAGCGAGCGCTTGAAGTCCTCCCGCTTATAGTGCGCGTTCCATTGGGAGGTCTTGGCGTTCCACGACGTCTCGCATTGGCGCGCGGGAATCTGATGGCGCTTGACCTCGAAGATATCCGCGAAATCAGACTGCACCTCGATCGCGAAATCGAAGCTGACCTCGCCTTGGAAGTAATTTCTTATCTCGAAGTCTTCGTGGATGCCGCCGCCCGACATCGTGCGTTCCAGGCGAAGTTCCACCTTTCCTGGTTCCGGCGTGCCATCGGGCGCAGCGATCTTAGGAGAAAGAAAGACGTAAACAGCGCCGAAATAGCTGACTGACGCCGATGAGGCGAGGGTCCAGCGGCCGCCGTCGATCCAAAGCCTGTAGAGGGATATGAGCCTCGTGTCCTGCGCGAACATGCCGAGTTCGGCATCGGGCGTGATCTCCGCCTCCGCCGTCGTCACCAGGAACGAGTTCCCCTGGTGAATGGTGACAATCGGGGGGCCGACCTTGATGCGATGCATAAGTTGCAGCGCGCCACTCGCGTGTTGTTTCATGGAAGTTCGTCGCGTCGGAATTCTCGGGTGGATGTTCTTTTAACGCGAGCCTTCCTGAAGCGTTCCGCTACTTGGATCGCCGCGTTTGCGGGAGGCGTTGCGGTCTGTGACTTTCGTGCTGTGACCCGTTTCATGTCCTCGCGCGGGAAGTGGACGTCAGCCTGGTTTCCAATCGCGATTCTAATCCTGAAAAAGCGCCAGCGGAGCCTTCGGGGTTTTGACTCGGCAACGCGGTGTGAACGGATAACGCTCGGTCACGCGTTGCCACCGAAAGCAGCAAATGCGGCCGAAGAAGGCCGAAGCCGCTGTTTCCGGTTGCTCGTCACCGCCGATCCCACCGTTATCGAACTGCGTGAATGGTCGCGCATCGCCGAAGATCTGAATGTTGAGCGCAACCGGCTCACAAACCGCATGCGCGAACAGCTTTGGCGCTATTTTCCCGCCATGCTCGATCTTGAAAGCAAACTCGGCGCCGCCTGGCTGGATCGACCTCTGGGAGCGCGCGCCCACGCCAACAAGGCTGCTCGTATTGCGAAACCCGCCTTTGCAGGTCGCCGCTGGAAGGTTGAAGCGGCCGCCGCTCATATTGCGAGCGCATCCGCCTTGTGGATTCGTCAACTCAAGGACACGCATCCTAAGCTCGATGTTCTGACCGTAAACCTTGCGTCCTCTGTACAAGTCGAGCCAGGACAAACTAAACAGCATGACGCGGAGCGGTTTTTATTTGAGCCCGCGTTCAATCAACATATTTCTCGGGCTTGGTTTCAGGGAGCATAAGCCAGACAAGCAGCGTGCCAGCAATCGCAAGCGCACCCATGCTTAGGAACGCGGCCCGGTGTCCAATGGCCTGAGAAATGTAACCGCTGATCGCTGTGCTTACTGAGGCGCCGATCGTGGAAACAAGTCCAACTGCGCCACGAGCTAGATTGAAACGGCCGGTGCCGGTGGTCAGGTCGCTCACAATAATGACAGTGAGGACCGTTATCGACGCGCCGCTGATCCCGTCAAGGAGCTGAACGAAGATGAGAGGGATAGGACTGCTGATGATAGCGAAAAGGGCGGCGCGGATGATCTCGGCACTGAAGCCAGCAAGAAGCAGCGGCTTCCGGCCCCAAAGCTCCGAAAAATACCCCACCCATGGTGCAAGAACCGCCACCACGATTTCCGGCGCCACGATCAGGCCGGACATTAGCAAAGAGCCCCCAGCCTCGTGCGCGCTTCATACTTCCTCACTGGCCAAGGGGAGGCGCCGCGCCAACTCCTGCTTGGCCGCCCGATGAGCCTGAAGCGCCTGATGAAACTCATCAAAGCCTTTCTCATCTGGGACGCTGCCCGCAACGGGGGCGTAAATGTCTTCGATTAGAACGTCGGCATCCCTGAGTTCTCCCACGGCGTGAGCGATTGCGCGGGCATCGTCTTCGAGCTGATGGAAGGCCGGGGAATCGAGAAGCGGCTTCAAAGCCCTGTGGGCTGCACGAAGGCGGGTTAAGCCGACGTGGAGCTGGTGCACGCCCTCAGGCGCCTCAGTCTCCAGCACCACCGTTCGATTGTCGATAATTTGCTGGCGCGCCGACCGGACAATCTCGGCGAAAGCTGCGCCAAAGGTCTGGCCTTCCTCAACATTCGCCTGCTTGGCCTTGACCTGGCCAACTTCGGGCCGCACCTTCGGCAGTCCAAGCAGAAGCCGGTAGCCCCGCTCCGCCTTCGACAAGGGGGATAGATGCAAAGCCTCCCCGGAGAAGAGTTTTTGGGCGATTGCGAGCAGATCTTTGGGATCGCCATTGATGAGTTCGAGTTCAGCCTCGCGGATTTCGACCTTTCGCCCTTTGGCGCGCGCTTCGCCTCGATCCAGGGCAAGCTCAACAAGCCTGTCGCCCCTTTCCAGTTTGTAAGAGGTCCGCGTTACGTCGGTTTCGAATGACTCCGTCAGAACCGGGCCGCTCGCTGCTTCAGAAAGCTTATGGCGCAGGCTGCTGTCGCTGATGCGCTCGAGATCGGGTTCCTGGCCGTCAATCGGCGTCTCAACCTGTACGGGATGAGAGATGCCATTCTCAAGCTCAGTTTCGGCTTTGACGGTTTGAACAAAACGGTCGCCATCCCGCGCACCCGGAGCGAGACCTCGAGATTATGAAGCGCAAGGTCGGGCGTATCATAATAAATCGACTTCAGAATTTTCTCGGGCCGTTCGCTTTCATGTTCGACTAGCGCGAGATTGGCGGCAAGATGCTCGAAGCTGTCTTGGGAAAGGGCCAGCTTCAGTTGGAATTCACGATTCGTTTGCATGTGTTTCACGGGCTGTCATCGTCTAGGTGAACACGTAAGGTGCGGTTGGGGATCCAAATACGCTGAAGACATTGGACCGGGACAGCTTTTGATGCTGCGGGCTCCGGCGCGGAAGCGCCAACGAAGTGGTTGCCCATGAGGCGACCTCGATTCGGGGGGAGCCATATGGAGACGGTCACGACCATCGGTCTCGACATCGCGAAGTCTGTTTTCCAGGTTCACGGCATTGATGAGGCGGGCAATGTGGTCATCTAAAGCAGTTGAAGCGCGGTCGTGTTCTGCCGTTTTTTATGAAGCTGCCGCCGTGCCTGGTTGGCATCGAAGCTTGCGCCTCCTCCCATTATTGGGCGCGGGAGCTCACGGCGCTCGGGCATGAAGTGAAGCTCATGCCGCCGGCCTACGTGAAGCCGTAT
>JBAVVQ010000629.1:0-2458 GCA_049697375.1 Rhodomicrobium sp. | reverse complement strand
CCGCCGCCTCGCAAAGGACTTTGAAAACCTCACGCGAACCGCGCTGACTTTCGTCAAACTCGCTTCCATCCGCATTATGCTCAGGCGACTTTGCAATCCTTCATGAACTTCGTGGACAGACTCTGAGGAATGGTTTAGCGAAGGCGAGGCGCCGCCCGCGGCTTTCCTGGCTCTTGCCGTCCTCTTCGATAGCACAGGTCAGCGCCCTTAGGTGGGGCAGGCGGCTCAGTCAACCCATTTTTTGGAAAGCTCAACAAAAACGAAATGCTGTTGCCTTTTGGGCAACGGGACTAGCTCGCTTCACTCGCCCGTTGTAATACGAGAGTGACAAAATCAGGCGTTCAAAGACATGACGATAGCTCTCCCGATAAGGGCTTTGGCCCTATTGCCGATCTTTCACCCAGTCAGCAATCGTCGCTTCACCCCCGCGACCAGACTGCTTCAGGTCTTGAGTAATCCGTCCGAGTGGAAATGCGCCGCTACGGTGGCGATAGTCTTTTTCGTCGCTTCGCTTGCCCTTGCGCCTGCGCTCACACGCGATCAGCAGAAGCGAGCGTCAGAGATCAACGCCAAAACGCTCGAAGCCGCGGCCGCAATCCAAATGCCCCTTAGACTGCCACCCAACGCCCAAAATTCAGCGGTTCGGCGCTAATCGCATATAACTTTGCTGAACCTTGTTGCTTGCCCGAGGCATTGGCGCACCGAAAAATCCAACCGACGAACCCTTCGACTCGTAAATCGCTAATCAATCACTGGCGCCTCGTCCCGCATCTAAATTTGGCGAGCGCAGGAGATACGGGCGCCACCCCTGCGCTCGCGTGTACAGGTCGCTGAGAAAGCGGCCGTTCTGGGCCAAAGCAGCTTATCAAGACGGCTCGGCGCAAGCGCCTGCCGTCTACCAAATCTTGTGACTGATTTTTGTAAGGCGGCCGCCACGGCGAGCGGAGCCTTCGCTCACAATCTCCCCAACTTCCCCGATCCGTTGGTCGTTCTCCGCGTTTGCTTCCCGCGCGCCTTGGCCGGCTTTACCGCCGCAGGCGCCTCGGGTTGAGCGGCCGCTACCGCGGCGGCGCGCCGACCCAATCCCATGTTTTTTGCCAGATCAGAACGCGCGGCGGCATAGTTCGGCGCCACCATCGGATAATCGCGCGCCAGACCCCACTTCTCTCGATAGTCTTCGGGAGAGAGGTCGTAATGGGTCTTCAAGTGGCGCTTGAGCGATTTGAATTTTTTGCCGTCTTCAAGACAAATGAGGTACTCGGGCGTCACCGATTTCTTGATCGCCACCGCGGGCTTCAGTTCGACCGTCTGCAAATCGACAGCCCGTAGAGAGGCTCTGCTCAGAGCGCCGTAGACAGAGCCGATGAGCTCAGAAAGCTTATCGCTGCCAACCGCATTATTGGCCACGTACGCCGACACAATGTCAGCCGTCAATGACGTTAGATCGTATTCACTGCTTTCCATAGTCTTGATCCAAACCTTGTCGAGGGCACAGAACCAAGATACGGATAGATGCGCCCAATGCTGCCGATCACATTTGCCTTGTATTTCGAATTTGAATTTCGAAAAGGCAACAGCTCTCTATCATCATGGTCTGATTGAATGAAATAGTAATATCGTCACAGTCCGCTTAAATCTACGCAGTAGTTATTTTTCGATGCGTTCACATTGGGCGTAAATGAACTCCACCCTCTCAACGATTGATCCAGCCGCATGAGCGGTCTTATCTCGCGGCTGCTTTAATGGGGGCGGCGGCGTTGAGAGTCGGGCCGTTGATCTTAAAGGCAATCTGCTGAAGAGCCGGTGTCAAGAACGTCTCTACCGCGAAAGTTACGACGAATACGGTAAGCGAGAATCCAATAGAAAATTTTCAAAACGATCTCATAGTCGCGAAATCTCCGTTTCAGGTTTTCGATGTCCTCGGCGTCTCACTCTGTATTTGCCGAATGCCTCCCCATTCACCCCCGGCGGCGCCACCCGCTGGGCGCGCAGAAAGCTTGTTGCGCGTTGGATCGCCGGAAGCGTCCATGGTAGAGAATGGCTCGACAGAGGACCGCATCGGAGCAGTGATATGCGCAAAATCAGGTTCGATTTCGGATCGGTTGTGCTTGAAGCAGAGCTTTTGGTGACTCCCACCGCGGAGGCGATCTGGAGAGAGCTTCCAATCAAGGCGGCGGTCTTGCGCTGGGGCGAAGAGGTTTACTTTTCCACTCCCGTCGCCGTTGAGCGAGAGCCCGATGCACGCGCTGTAGTAAACCCTGGCGAAATCGCCTATTGGCCGGATGGTCACGCCATCGCTATAGGATTTGGACGGACACCGATTTCGGCGCCGAAGCGGCTATCCTTGTTACAGACGTGAACTCGCTCCTCTCCGACGGCAATCATCTCGCGATGGCCTCCCGGCTCAGGGACATTCAGGGTCGTCTCGCCGATGAGATTTGCGCCGTTGAGCGCCTGA
>JBAVVQ010000628.1:0-6159 GCA_049697375.1 Rhodomicrobium sp. | reverse complement strand
CCGCCGCCTCGCAAAGGACTTTGAAAACCTCACGCGAACCGCGCTGACTTTCGTCAAACTCGCTTCCATCCGCATTATGCTCAGGCGACTTTGCAATCCTTCATGAACTTCGTGGACAGACTCTTAGGAACTCGGGGTAAATAGCGGCAGAAAGGCCGGGACGATGGCAGGCCGCCGCCTCTAGCGGGGTTAGCAAAAAACGGTCACCAATAAGGTCGCCTAGCCGTGTCTTGAGCTCTTCCGAGAACGGTTCAACCCTCTCCCGATCATGATGGTAATAGAAGTCCGCCAAGAGCGCATCAACTTGCGCACGTTCCACTTTGGTCTTCGGCTCGAGGATTATACCTAGCTGCCTCCCCATGTCTTTGGAAAGCAGTACCCCTTTGCCTCGCGCCCAACCATACGGTCTGCATAAATCATGGCTGATGTTGCTTGGCATACCAATCGGAAGGCCTGAAGCGATGCACCCTCGCACATGGCGCTCAACTCCCTTAACGAGTTCGGAAAGCGGCAGATACATGTTCTGAAGGTTCACACCGTCGGTTGTGAACACTCCGTAGCTCAGGCGCATAATTCTATTCCGTGTTGGTAACTCCCCCGCACAACCTTCTGGTGCGGGAGTGATAGCATTTATAACCTAAAGGGGATTGAGCCAACATTTCATATCATACGGACATCTTAACAAGCTTAAAGCGAGCGTGATAAGAACGACCACTTATTGGAAACGCAGAACAGATGTCAGGATGAAGTATACCCTAACCTTATGTCAGGCATTTTTTCGGTTTCTTGGCCGCTTTTGTCAGTATAGAGTCGTATCGAGAATTATTTGACGAAAGCAGAGCGGGGTCATCGGCTTCACCTGACATAAGGAAAGCTTTTTCGGTGAAGGGTGCCCGGCTTGGCTACATTCGTGTCGGCTCGTTTGATCAGAATGAGCATCGTGAGTTGACACATCCAGGATAAGATATTCTATTTCAGGAAATTTTATTTGATGGGAATTCCGGTGAGAGCAGAAAACATCTCTCCAAATAAATGTTACAAATTAGTCCGCTAAGCTCGATGTGTGAACTGGCCGTACAAACTATGTCGGAAGCTCTATATGCAAGGCGTTATCGTGCTTGTGGAATGCGCCCTGGTTGAAGATGAACGAGAGATGGGTTGTCCGTGGAGAAGGTGGTTATTAATAAACCCGGAGGCTACAAATCTCTGAAGCTCGTCGGGGTACCAGACTGTGTTCCAGATGATCATGAGTACTGCATAGAGGTTTCGGCAGCCGGAGTAAATTACGCAGATATTATTATCAGAGAGGGATACTATAAGGCAGCAAAGGGCCGTTATCCGATAACACCCGGTTTTGAGTTCTCGGGAGTCATAACAGAGGGAGGAAAAGCAGCCCAGGGCTTTTCCATCGGGGATAAAGTCTTCGGTTACACATTATTTGGCGGTTACGCCTCCCGAATATGTGTGACACCTCACTGCATAAGGAAAATTCCGGAAGGGTGGAATCTCGAAGAGGCCGCAGCCATTCCGACCGGCTACCTTACGGCATACCACGCTCTTCATAATACAGCGCATGCCAAGAAGAACGATGTGGTCTTAATCCACTCGGCAGCAGGAGGTGTGGGACTCGCCATGCTTCAGCTCTCTCGCCTTATCGGGTGCCAAGCCATCGCCGTGGTAGGACATTCTTCCAAGCTCGAAATTGTCAAGGAGTTCGGAGCAAGCCATGCGGTTCTTAAAGGGAAGAGGATGTGGCAAGAGATTGACGAGATTGCCCCAAGCGGTTTTGATATTATCTTGGATTCGAACGGAATATCCACACCACGTAAAGGATTTCAACGACTACGCCCTGGTGGCAGGCTGGTCGTATATGGCTTTGCAGAACTGTTTCCACGCGGCGGAAAGCCTTTCCTCCCATTGCTGATCTACAAAGCCCTGCAGATTCCGAAAATTAATTTACGCTCGCTTACTTCGACAAATCGGGCGGTTTTGGGCTTTAATCTTGCGTACTTAACTGAGCAAATCGAGATGGCGAACGTTGCTTTCAATGAAGTTGAAACTCTCATGAAAGAGGGCAGGATCAAAAAATATCCTTTGCGTCTTTTCCCCATCTCGAAAGTTGCCAATGCTCACGCATACTTGGAGACAGGAAACTCGGTTGGAAAAATACTGCTTACCTTCAATTAAGCAGATTCTTTGACACCAACCCACCAGGTAAATGAAGGCAACCGGACTTGGCATTTAGAGCTTCCGACATACTTTGTTAGCTGAGTTGACACATCGGACTTAATATACTGATGTATATTATGTATTAGAAAAGTGCCTTTCTGCGTTTTGGCATCCCGCGCCAGGGTTTTCGCCAAAGATAGTCGCCGTTGAAGAGGATGTGCCTGCTCCCGAGCGGTGAGATGTGTCGGAGAACCTCCGCAGGGGCGTGGCCTGTCTCCTCGCAGAGCTTTACGGCGCAGCCTCCACACGGAGTTTGGCTTCCGGGACTAATCCCCGTTCTCTGAGTTTCTCTAACGTTTTTTGGCAGGCCTTATCGTAAACGTCTTCGCGTTCGATGAAGTAATTGAAGAACCCCGCCGGGGTTTCGGGTGCGACCTCGACCAGGTCCACATATTTGAAGGGCTCTCCCAGGCGGCCATCTTTGACAAGGCCGTTGATCTGGTTGAGCGCGTCCACCTCGGCCTTGTAGCTGGCGGAAAACCACATTTCGGTCTGCCAGTCCTGCACATCGAACTGGTTGGCGGGCCTCGAGCCGAGCCAGCCCTCGGCCAGCGGCCGCGCCACGAAGACCCGCTCGAAGCGGGTGAGCTCCGCGACAATGCAGGAGCGATGATAAGCGCCGTCCATCAGGTCGCGCTCGGGAAGGTTGTCAAAGCCGTACAGCGAAAGCCAGAGGGCTGACTCCACGGACTTGGCCGTGATGGGCTGCAGCTCCCGGTCCTCCGGCGTCGGTGCGTACCGCGCTCCGGCCAGCCTGGTCGCGTTCGGAATGGCTTTCTGCGTGGGCCAAAAGTCCCTGGCCCTCTCGTTTCCATAGAGAACACCGCGCCCCGTCGCGAGGTTATAGGCGTTGAAGACGACCCCGGTGCGGTGGCCCGGGAATCTCCCATTGGGGATCTTGCCGTTGAACACGTCCGCGATGGTCTGGAAGACTTCGGGGCTGCGCGTCGGGACATACAGCTGGGCCGGAAGGATGCGGTTCAGAAGCGCCTGCCGGGCGTCTTTCTCGGAAGGCGGGATCAACCAGCGGGTGAAAGCTTCCATGTAGGCGGGCCGGAAAACCCCAGGATAGCCGGCGAGGCCTACCGTCGCCTGGCCGACCGGGTTGTGCTCCAGCTTGGCATTGATGATCAGGTCCTTGAGTTTCTTTCCCTGAAGCCATTCGGAAAGAAGGACAATCTGGCCGCTCGTCGCGGTCACCAGATCCGGGACGACATTGCACTCGGCAACCGTGTCAAGAAATCCGGCGCCATGCGCATTAAAACCGCCGAGCCCAGCAAGGACAAATGCCGTCGACACCACACCACCTCCCAGACTGCTGCAATGATAAACTCAGGATACCAGTCCACCCCACCTCCATGAAGCAAGAGTGGCGAAGGTGGTGTCGCGGGTTCGGGGGCGGGGTCATAGACTTCACCTAACATAAGAGAGCTTTCGGGGTGAAGGACACACGGCCTGGATATGCATCAATCGTCCTGAGTAAACAGGCCGCTACACGTCGGCGACATGAGATGAATTCTGGGCTTCATCAAGCAGCGCCCTGACCCGTTGCGCGACTTCGGATTGCGTGTAGGGCTTGCCCAGGAAATTTACATCCCCGTCCAGACGGCCCTGATGCACGATGGCATTGCGAGAAAAGCCAGTGGTAAAAAGAACGGGCAATGTCGGGCGCGCTCTTAACGCTCGATCTGCCAGTTCGCGGCCGGTCATGCCTCCGGGCAAGACAACATCGGTGAACAGCAAGTCGACCTTTTTTGCGCTTTCGAGGGCGCACAATGCCTCCGGGCCGTTACGTGCGCTCAGCACCCGATAGCCAAGGTCTTCTAAAGCCGAGATAACAAACTCAAGAACGGCGTCGCTGTCCTCGACAACAAGCACAGTCTCCGCCCCGTTGGCGCGCATCGGATTTGTGAGGGGAGGCTCGCTCGCTGCAGGTATCGCTGCAACCGCTGCCGCTTGTGCGAATTTCGGCAAATAGATTTTGACGGTGGTGCCTTGGCCGACCTCGCTATAGATGCGGATATGGCCGCCTGATTGTTTGACGAAGCCATGAACCATGGACAAGCCGAGGCCTGTGCCCGTTCCCGGCTCCTTTGTTGTAAAGAAAGGATCGAAGACGCGCTCCAGGATGTCAGGCGCAATCCCGCATCCGGTGTCTGTTACGCTTAAGACCACATACTGGCCGGGTTTGACGTCGACGAAGCGCGCCGCGTAAGCCTCGTCGAGATAACCATTCGCGGTCTCGATAGTGATCTTCCCCCCGCCCGGCATCGCGTCGCGAGCATTGACGACAAGGTTGATCAACGCGTTTTCAAGCTGGTTGGCGTCGGCAAAGGTGGGCCAAAGCCCGCCCATCAGCACCATCTCCATTTCTGACGGCGCTCCGACCGTTCTCTCAAGCATGTCAGACATACCGCGCAAGAGCTTGTTGAGGTCCAAAGGCTTTGGCTCCAGCGGCTGTTGGCGTGAAAACGCGAGAAGACGGTGGGTGAGCTTGGCGGCGCCGCGCGCGCCCTGCAGAGCCGCGTCCAGAGGACGTACCAGCGGCGCCGTGACTGAGGGATCGGCGTTGGCAAGTCGCCGTCGAATGGTGTCGAGATTGCCAAGGATCACGGTGAGAAGATTGTTGAAATCGTGGGCGATGCCTCCCGTGAGCTGTCCAACCGCCTCCGTTTTTTGCGCCTGGCGAAGCGTGGCTTCGGCCGCTTCTCTTTTTCTGGCTTCATCCTGAAGCTGCGCGATCAGGCGTTTTTGGGAGCCAACGACCGAAACCGCGATGGCGGAGAGGGCTGCCAGGCCGCCAATGATGAGTCCCAGAAGAACATTCCGGGATACAGCTTCGTTGCTTTGGCGTTGGCGAAGCAGGCGTTCCTCGGTTTCACAAAACTGAGTGATCAGCTGCCTGATCTTATCCATCAGCTCCTTTCCGCCACCTTCCTTGACGCGATCGAAGGCGCGGTTGGCTAAGCCGCTCTTCATAAGCGAGATGCCCTCGCGAAGGTGTCCGACCCTTGCCTCGATAACGGGCTCAAGCTGCCGCAAAAACTCCTGTTGCTCGGGGTTATCCACGGTCAGGTCCCGAAGTTTTTCAAAGTCGGGACGAATGCGGTCGGCGCCGCGCAGGTAAGGCTCAAGATACGCGTCGCTGCCCGTGAGCAAATAGCCGCGCTGTCCGGTTTCCATGTCCTTGAGGACGCTCATAAGGGCTTGGCTCGCCGATTGAACCTCAAGCGTGTGGGCAACCCGTCGAGAGGAGGCGTTGAAAAGAAAGAACATGATGAGGGTGGCGATGCCCGTGAGGAGCGCAACGGATACGCCAAGGCCAAACAAGAGTTGCTGTCGCGATGTCGTCATGAATCCCAGCGCGCCTTTGACTGGAAGAGCAGGCGGCCTTCTCACCGAGGCGGCGTTGAGGCTGGCCTCCTGCATCGGATGATGTTATTTCATTGAATAGTATGGATCGTGCGTCAATAGGCTCGGCAGTGCCCCGCATTCTTATCGTCGACGATGAGCCCTTGGTTGCAATGATGGTTGCCGAGTGGGTGGAGGAACTCGGCCACGAAGTCGCGGGACCTTACTGGGACGAGTCATCCGCGCTGGCCCTGGTCGAGGCGACGCCGCCAGACGCCGCCATCGTCGATGTGTCACTGGGTGCCGGGAGCGGCTATACGGTCGCTGAATCCCTGGCGCAAAGGAAAATCCCCTTCGTCTTTGCCACAGGACACGCGGAAGGAAGCCTAATGCCGCGTTTCTCGGGCACGCCTGTGCTCGTCAAGCCGTACGACTTTGCCGACGTCGACGTCGCCATCGGAAAGATGATCGGAAGAGGCCCATCCTGATTCCTGTAGCTGCCCTGGTGAGCGTTCATTCTTTCTTGATATTGCTTCGCTTAGAGTCTGTCCACGAAGTTCATGAAGGATTGCAAAGTCG
>JBAVVQ010000627.1:0-1682 GCA_049697375.1 Rhodomicrobium sp. | reverse complement strand
TGGCGGAGAGGGAGGGATTCGAACCCTCGGTACGGTTACCCGTACTCCGGTTTTCGAGACCGGCCTATTCAACCACTCTAGCACCTCTCCATAGGAACACATCGTACGAAAGGCGCGCGACCCAAAGGCCCGAAGCTGACCTCAGTACAGGTTCACCACGAAGAGATAGCAAACGCGGAACGGCCACGCAACGGCTTCGACCGCGCAGGTGATTTTTTGCATTGACGATTCTTTGAGCATAATCCGGCGGCGTGAATTCGCGCGATGCGGTTGAGATGCGGCGGGGGAAAGCCTAGAACAGTCTCAGAACTCCGAAAGCGATGCAGGCCCATGAAAGCGCACCCCCTTCCATCCGATCCGCCCGTAGCCGAGAAACACCCCATCCAGGACATCCATCACGGCATTGAGCGCGTCGACGATTATGCCTGGCTGCGCGTCGTGAACTGGCAGGAAGTCATGCGCAACCCGGAGGCGCTCAGCGCAAATGTGCGGGCTTATCTTGAGGCGGAAAATGCCTACACGAAAGAGGTCATGGCCGATACCGAGGCGCTCCAGGACACTCTCTTCAAGGAGATGAAGGGGCGCATCAAGGAGGATGACTCGACAGTCCCTGCGCCGGATGGCGCTTACGCCTATTTCATGAGCTACGTCACGGGCGGTCAACACCCGCGCTTGTGCCGTGAGCCGCGTGCGGGCGGCGAAACGCAGGTTTTGCTCGACGGCGACACGCTCGCCGCGGGCAAGCCCTATTTTTCGCTCGGGGCCGCGACCTGGAGCCGCGATCACAGCCTTTTGGCCTATGCCTTCGACGACAAGGGCTCCGAGTTCTACAGAATCAAAATCCGCCATCTTGAGACGGGCAAGGAACTGCCGGACGAAGTTGCCGATATGGAAGGCCAGCCCGTCTGGAATGCCGACGGGAGCGGCTTCTATTACACCCGCGTCGACGAGCATCGCAGGCCGCTGCAGGTGCTGCTGCACCGAATTTGCCATAAGGCCGATCAGGATGAGCTGGTCTATCAGGAGCCCGATGCAGGCTTCTTCACGCGGGTGGGACAGAGCCAGGATAGGCGCTATCTTTTCATTAGCGCGGGCGATCACGAGACGAGCGAGGTCTGCTTCCTCGATCTGTCCGCGCCGGAGAAAGGCTCGCAGCTTATCGCACCCCGCGAGACGAACCACGATTATCAGGCGGATCACCACGAAGGGCGCCTCATCATCCTGACCAACAGCGATGGCGCCGAGGACTACAAGATCGTGGAAGCGCCCATCGACAATCCCGGTCGCGAGAACTGGCGCGATCTCGTTCCCCACAAAGCGGGGCGCCTCATTCTGGATTACACCTGCTACAAGGACTATCTCGTGCGCCTGGAGCGGGAGGATGGCCTCCCGCGCATCGTCGTGCGCCGCTTTGCCGATGGCGAGGAATATGCCATCGCCTTCGCCGAAGAGGCCTATTCGCTCGGAATGTCGGACGGCTACGAATACGACACCGAAAGCTTACGCTTCACCTATTCGTCGATGACGACGCCGCGGCAGGTGTTCGACTACAACATGCGCACGCGTGAGCGGGTGTTGCGCAAAACGCAGGAGGTGCCGAGCGGCCACAATCCCGCCGATTACGTCACGCGCCGCGTCTTCGCGCCGGCCTGGGACGGAGAGACGGTCCCCGTTTCCCTGCT
>JBAVVQ010000626.1:0-1894 GCA_049697375.1 Rhodomicrobium sp. | reverse complement strand
CGGCAAACTCGCGGAGCGCGTCGAGGACGGCGCGGTTCTCATGGGCGAGGCCGACCGTCATGCGAAGAGCGTGCGGCAGCTTATACGCGCCCACCTGCCGGAGAATGATACGCTTGGCGTTGAGATGGGCATCGGCGTCCTGCGCGGTGCGGCCGGGCGCCGTCTCGAAGGGGATGAGGACGAAATTTGCGGCGCTGTCGGGCACATCATAGCCGATTTCGCGCAGCTCGCTCGTGACGCGGTCTCGCCAAAGCTGATTGTGCGCCTTCGCTTGCGCGATGTGCTCCCTGTCTTCGAGCGCCGCTATGGCCGCCTCGACGGACGGCTGCGCCAGATTGAACGGGCTGCGGATGCGGTTTATGGCGTCCGCGATCGGCGCTGGCGCATAGGCCCAGCCGACACGCGCCGCCGCCAGCCCGTATATCTTGGAGAAAGTGCGCGTCATGATCGTGTTGGGCGTGGCCGCAACCAGCTCGATGCCCGCCTCGTAATCGTTCGCGGTGACGTATTCGGCATAGGCGCCGTCGAGGATCAGGAGCACATTCTCAGGCAGCGCGCTTCTCAGCCGGTGCGCCTCCCGGTCGCTGATATAAGTGCCGGTCGGGTTGTTGGGGTTGGCGATGAAGACAGCCCGGGTTCGAGGCGTCACGTGCGCGAGAATGGCATCCACATCGGCTGTCAGATTGCGCTCGGGCGCAATGACCGGCTCGGCCCCCGCCGCAAGAATGGCGATGCGATAGACGAGGAACCCGTGCTCGGTGTAGATCGCCTCGTCGCCCGGGCCGAGATAGGCCTGGGCGAGCACGTGAAACAGCTCGTCGGAACCGTTTCCGCAGACGATGTGCGCCGGGTTCAACCCGTAAAAAGCGCCAAGCGCCTCGCGAAGAGAGGCATAGGAGCCATCCGGATAGCGGTCGAGCCTATGAGCCGCCTCGCGGTATGCCTCCACCGCATGCGGGGACGGCCCGAGCGGCGTCTCATTCGAGGACAGTTTGATAACCGGCCCCGCGCCCGGAAGCTTGGAGCGTCCCGGAACATAGGGGTCGACGGCAAGCACGCCGGGACGGGGCTTCAAAGCCTCTCCTCGAACCACTGATCTCTCCTTGGAATATGGCATTCAGCAGCGACGCTCAGTTATAGACCTATCTTGCTGTGCGGGACAATAAGTCGTGAGAGCGATGTTCGCTCATGTCGAGATCATCATATTTCCGGGATCGAACCCAGGAGGAAAGCGATGAGCGAAGGCAAAAAGGGCGAGAAAACCTACAAGGATCAAGAAATCGAAGCCCGGCTCAAGACCCAACTGCCGCGCTGGTATTACAGGGATGGGAACATCTGCCGCAAATACCAGACGCATGGGTGGAAAGGCACGCTCATGGTGATCAATGCAGTGGGACATCTCGCGGAGGCGGCATGGCACCATCCCGACATTCATGCCTCCTACGCATGGGTCGAGGTGCGCCTGCAAAATCACGATGCGGGTGGCGTCACGGACAAGGATTTCGAACTCGCGAAGAAGATCGAGGACGTTGTGCAATGGCAGCCGTCAAAAGGGGGCGGCGCGCTGACGGGAACGCCGCATGATCCGCGCCACGCCTATATCAAATATGATTAACGGCCGTATCAAGCTCAAAGTGGACAAACCGTTTACATCATGGCCGCTCTCGAGGCGGCTATGCATGGAAACGAAGGATACAAACCGTGAGAGCGTTCGATTCATATCATCAATTGAGCCCCTCCGAGCCTGAGTGTCATCCTGTATAATTCGTTTCCTGATTACGCATAAAGGTCAGCCAATTTCAGCAGTTTGTACGGCATAGGAGCTGTCCTGAGCGAGACATAGGCGAGCCTGTCGATGAGGATTTCGAGCCTGTATCTGCGGTTGAAGCGGTAT
>JBAVVQ010000625.1:0-3145 GCA_049697375.1 Rhodomicrobium sp. | reverse complement strand
AGTAACTCGAAGGAGATCGTTATGCCCCTTAATCTTTCCAAAGCACTCTTCACGTTTTCAGCGAGCGTTTTGCTTGTGGCTGCGTCCGCAACGTCATCGGATGCCAGGCAACATGCTAAACGGCTGAGTCCGGCTCAAAAGGAGTCCGCCTACTACCACTCGGATTCCAATAGCGTGCGGGATAGCTCCTGCTTTACCAGCGTTCCCGTATACGGGTGCAGCGCGAACGGCGGTTGATCGTCGTACCTCAACCGCGCCTTCAAGGCGCGGTTTGGGGCGTGCATTTCTCTATCCAAAGGGAGCTTATCATGAAGAAGATGCTTGTGATCTTAGTAGCCGCCAGTGCCGTCATCCCTAGCGGGGCTCGTGCACGGGCTGCAGAACTTCCGATTTATGAACTGATGGGTTTCCCGATCTTACCGCACCAGTTTTCGGTGTTAGGATCGGCCCATGTTGAGGAGCGGCAGCCGGTGCCGACGCTCACGTTAAACGGAATGCCGGCGTCCTCGCATCAGATCGCAGTGTTGACGCCGCACCGGGAAATGATCGGCACGACTGCCACGCGCCTGATCAAGGCTGGCTTCCGGGCGCCCTGAATACGAGCTTCGGCATCGAGCCGCGTGCAAGATTGCTTTGATCGGGTTGGCCCTCGCGACGGGCTTCGCGCCGAAATCACGATCTCAAGGCGTCAAGGCGGTGTAGTAGCGATCAGGAGAATGGTCGCCGATGGAGGGGGCGAGGAGCAGCGTCAGCCTGCCCAGCGCATCGACCCGCGACGTTGGCGAGGGGCTTCCGAGGAGATTTCGCAATCGATCTGCTACACCGCTGAAGAAGTCGCTCCCGCTGGACGGCCCGTCGGAATCGAATGCGGCAGGGAGCTGCGGTCGTGTGGCAAGGTGCTTAAGATTCACCTCGCTGTTTTTCTTTCTGACGCGGCTTTGACGCGGAAATGGCGCCGCCGCGGACGAAGGACTCCTTATACCTCTCGGAGAACCGACAGCGGGTATTAAATTCTCTTGTCTTGAGAGAGTATGATTCATGGAAAGTGAACTGGCGGAATCCCAAAATAGAGGCTTAACGCCACCAGATTTGACGTCAGGCCCCCCGCTTCGACCGCTCCTCGCACACGCGGACCTCATTTCGGGCAGACTTGCTATTGAACGCGCGAGAGCAATTACTGAGGCTCTGGCAGTCATGAAGCTGCCTGCCGCCGTGCTTTCGCCTGGACATCGGATCGTAGCCGCCAATGAGTCGATGATCGAGCTTATACCCGGCCAATTGCGGGATCGCAGCCATCGGGTGGCGTTAACGGATAGAAGAGCCGATACATTGCTGGAAAAGGCGCTCTTGCATGTGTCTGGTCAATCGTCATCACGCTATGTTTGCTCGATCCCGATTGCAGGAACCGCCGATAATCCACCATCAATCACGCATGTCGTGCCGTTGCGCGGTGCTGCCTACGACGTCTTTTCGGGCCTGTCTTGCATTCTTATTTTTACACCAATTACCCAATTGAAAGCCCCCTCGTCAGATATCATTCAGGCGCTTTTCAATCTAACCCCAGCAGAAGCGCGCGTCGCCGCCGGAATCGTGGGAGGGCGGACCCCGACCGAGATCGCATTAGACGCTGGAGTGTCTGTCCACACAGTGAAAACCCAACTCAGGGCGGTTTTTGAGAAGGCGGCGGTCTCACGGCAAGCTGAACTTGTCGCTTTGTTAGCCGGCATCGCGTTCCCGCGATAAATAAGCTAAGAGTCTGTTCGAACTCGCGGAGCTGTATGGTCTCAGGCGCGTCGACTACGATCCGCGGCTCCGGCGCATCTGAGGGCTTGTCGCGATGCCATTCATTTATCACCGATTGCGTGACCTCGGCTTCGGGGCGCATTAACGAAGATCGCGCCGGAGCCGCCCATGAAGGCGCCGCAGCCGAGATTCCGCCCATCCGCCGTGTGCGTCATCGGGAAAGCGATCCTGGGAGAGGATGATGATCAAAGGGATGGTCTGGATCGCGATGCTGGCGGTGGGGCTGTACACGGCAGCCTGTCTGGGGCTTTACGTGTTCCAGCGCCACCTGCTCTATTTCCCCGACCCGGTGCGTTACACGCCTCGACAGGCTGGCCTTGCTGGCGTGGAGGAAATTAGCCTTGCCACTCGGGACGGCGAACGCCTGGTTGCATGGTACAAGCCGGCTCCAGCCCCTGGCCCGGTGCTGCTCTATTTTCACG
Source organism: Rhodomicrobium sp. (assembly GCA_049697375.1). Lineage (GTDB taxonomy): Bacteria > Pseudomonadota > Alphaproteobacteria > Rhizobiales > Rhodomicrobiaceae > Rhodomicrobium. The sequence continues at coordinate 920 of JBAVVQ010000625.1, read as the reverse complement.
GCAACGGCGGTGGACTTTACCTCCGGCGCGAGCGGATTGAAGCATTGGCCGGCGCTGGCTACGGCCTGCTTATCCTCGCCTATCGCGGCTATTCGGGTAGCACTGGTCGCGCAACGGAAAAGGCGCTCGTTGCCGACGGCCTGCTCGCTTATGATTATCTGAAAGCCCAAGGAGTAGCTCCGGACCGGATCGTCCTGTATGGCGAGTCGCTGGGGACGGGAATAGCTACACAGGTTGCCTCTGAGCGGCAGGCGTCAGCCGTCATTCTCGAAGCGCCATATAGCAGTGTAGCCGCAGAGGCGAAGGCCCATTTCGGGATTTTTCCCATAGACCGGCTGCTTCTCGATCGCCTCGAATCCGTAGCCCACATCGGCCGGATCAATGCCCCGCTTCTTATTATGCATGGTTCGCTGGATAGCGTGATCTCCGCCAGTTCATCGCATGCGCGGTTCGACGCCGCGAATGAGCCGAAAGAATACGTGGAATTCCAGCGCGGCGGACATAACGACTTGTTCGACTTCGGAGCGTTGGAACATATTCGACTTTTTTTGACCAAACATCTTCTTAGCGGATCGCGGTGATGGCTAAGGTGGAGCGGGCCACGCCACAGAAGGCGGTATTCTTGCCTTATCCCGAACGACGGCTCTCCGGTATTCATCGCGCATGAGCGTGGCAGCGAATTATTTGCCCCACGCTGAACGCCCCGAGGCGATACTCGCACCGAAGGTCATCGCTACAAACAATCCGGGTAAATAGGCGGCGGTGGGTAGAGTAGAGAGGTGGCGCGGTGGCTTTAGATGATATGGGGCGAGCGGCGAAGCAGGTAGCATGCCGCGAACAATTGAAGCGACGGCAACTGAAATAAAGACATTCGCCCCATGACAAACAGTTTTGACACCCGCAAATCGTGCACTCCCTTT
>JBAVVQ010000624.1:0-6061 GCA_049697375.1 Rhodomicrobium sp. | reverse complement strand
GCGTACGCTCCGTATGACATCAAGGCCATCTTGGTCTGGGAGGCCCAGATCGAGAATGACGATTTCGGGCTTTCTCGCCTCGATTGCTGTCAGCGCCTTCTCCGCGTTGTCAGCCTCGATCACCTCGAAGCCTTCCGCTCCAAGACTGGTTCGCAGGAGGCGCCTGATCGGCGGCTCATCGTCGACCACCAGAAGCGGTGTCCTGTCACTCATGGTTTTCCGGCCTCATAAGATCAACCCGCCTTCCATCGGAATCGGTTAAAGGCGCAAAAGTTGATCGATTCTAGGGTACTGGAGCAGCCTATCCGCGTCCAAGCGGACGCGGGCCGCTCTAAGCCGCCAATTCCTCTTCGTGGTAAGGAAAGGTAATGGTAAATATCGCGCCAGACCGGTCGGCCCTGTTGGCCGCGACGACCTTGCCGCCGAGCGCCGTCACAAATCCGCGGCATATGGCAAGCCCAAGCCCTGTTCCGGCGCGCTGGCGGTCGCCCTGTTTGACGCGGTGAAACTTCTCGAACACGCGCTCCAGGCGATCCTCGGGAATGCCCGGTCCCTCGTCCAGAACCTCGATTGCAACCGCTCCCTGCGTCCGCCGCGCTCGAATACGAATCTCCGATCCTGGCGGCGCATACTTTGCCGCGTTATCGAGGAGGTTAACAAGCACCTGCTCGAACAGCATCACATCGAGATCGAGCATCGGAAGGTTCGCCTCGAGATCAACTTCTATCGTGTGGCCCGACACCATGCTGGAAACCCTTTGCAGCGCAGTGGCGACGACCTCATCGATATGAGAGCGTTCCCTGTCGAGTTCGATTGAGCCGGACTCGATCTTGGTCATATCGAGCAGGTTCGCCACAAACCGTGAAAGACGCTCCGCCTCCTCCTGGATCGTCGCCACCAAGTCTTCGCGAGCCGGACTATCCAAGAGATCGCGGTACTGCTTCAGCGACGTCACGGCGCAGAGGATCGAGGCCAGCGGCGTCTTCAGATCGTGCGACAAGGACGTCAAAAGCGCCGCCCGCAGCCGCTCGCTCTCCGCCGCCAGCCGCGCCTCGTTGATCTGTCCGGCCAGCCGCACCCGTTCGAGGGCGACCGCGGACTGGTCCATGAGCGCGTCGAGGAGGCGGCGCTCGTCCGGAGTCAACAGCATCTCCGGCCGCTGCCCTCTGGCAAGGCCGACAACGCCGATTGCGCCTGCGCCCGTGCGAAGGGGAAGGAAGAGCCTTCTTGCGCCCGGTAGCGTCTCGGAGCCCCGCCCAGCGGCGCGGTTGTTCTCGAAGGACCACTTCGCCGCGCCAAGTTGCGCCTGATCGAGGTCGTCCTCGGGCGGGAAACCAGCCCGCACGCTGAGCGCGCCATCGCTGTCGGGGAGGACGATAACAACGTCGGTTTTCAGCGAATGCGCTATTTGATAGGCGGCGGCCCAAAGCAGGTCGTCAAGCGACACGATGCCGGCGAGCTTTTTCGAGAAGGCGTAAAGAGCCTCGGTCGTCGCAGCGCGGTTTCGCGCCGTCTGGGCTTGCGCGCGAACCTTGGCCGTCAGATTGCTGACCACGAAGGCGGTAAAGAAGAAAAAGCTAAGCGCCGTAAAGTTCTTTACGTCGGTCAGACTGGTATTGTAAAGCGGCTCGAGAAGGAAGAACTGATAGCAAATCATGCTCAGCACGGCGGCGGCCATGGACGGCCACAAGCCATACTTATAGGCGATGCCGATGACAGCCACGAGGAACACGAGGTCTGAGCTTTCGATGCCGATAAACGGCTGGAGGACAAAAGCAAAGCCAAGCGCCAGCGCGACCGCCGCGACTGTCGCGACGTAGGGAATAACGTCCCAGCCATCAAACTCTGTCGATTCGCGCGTCTTAACTGTTTTCTTCGGAATCGGCTCGCCGATGAGATGCTCGCCCGCGATCACGTGCACGGTGATATTGCCTGAGCCGCGCACCAGTTCGTCGACGACCGAGCCGTGGATGAGCTCAAACCAGCGTGTGCGCCACGATTTGCCAACCACAATCTGGGTGAAATTGTTGGCGCGCGAATAAGAGAGGAGTTCCTCCGCGATGTTTGCGCCGGGCAGGGTAACGGCCTCGCCCTGTAGCTTTTCGGCAAGCCGCAGCGTATCGGCGACGCGGTCGCGCTCGACCTCGGAGAGCTGCTGGCTGCGCCTGGATTCGATATAGATGGCCGTCCAGGGCGCATGAAGGCGATCTGCGAGCCGCTTGGTATAGCGAACGAGCCCGGCGGAGCGAGGGTCGTCGCTGACGCAAACGAGCAGGCGCTCGCCCGCCGGCCAGGGGCCGGGAATCGCGTGCGCCCGCATGTGGGTGAGAAGCTGCTCATCCACGCGCTGAGCGGTGCGGCGAAGGGCGAGTTCGCGAAGCGCGGTAAGATTTCCGGGTGAGAAGTAATGCTTAAGCGCCCGCTCGGCCTGCTTTGGGACGTAAACCTTCCCCTCTTTCAGCCGCTGGATCAGCTCATCGGGCGCGATATCGATAACCTCGATATCGTCGGCCTTGTTGAGAAGGGAATCCGGCACCGTCTCGCGCACGCGGATGCGGGTGATCTGGGCCACGACATCATTCAAGCTTTCGACATGCTGGATGTTGAGCGTGGTGTAGACATCGATCCCGGCGGCGAGCAGGTCTTCGACATCCAGGTAGCGCTTAGGGTGGCGGCTGCCGGGGGCGTTCGTGTGGGCAAGCTCATCGACCAGGACAATCTGCGGATGCCGCTTGAGGATGGCGTCGAGGTCCATCTCTTCGAGAACGTGGCCATGATAGTCGGTCATGACGCGCGGAATGATTTCGAAGCCTTCGAGCAGGGCCTGCGTTTCCACCCGTCCGTGGGTTTCGACGACGCCAACAACGATGTCCGCGCCCTCGGCCAGCTTCGCGCGAGCCGACATCAGCATTTCGTAGGTTTTGCCGACGCCTGGAGCCGCGCCGATAAACACCTTAAGCCTGCCGCGGCTTCGATCCTCGCGCCGCGCCTGTTCGAGGAGCGCATCTGGCGAGGGCCGCCTTATGGTATCGGTCTGGGCCATTCCCTTAGCTTGCCGGTTGGCCGGCTTTTTCGGCCTGCTTGACAACGACATCATAGATGTCCGCAGCCTTGACAGCTTTCCGCATTGCCAACGCTCTGTCCTTATCCCTTAACAGTCTTGAGATCGCAGCGAGATTGGCCAGGGATTCGCCGGCGCCTGACTGCGATGTGGTGGGAGTGATGACCGCGCAGACCAAATCGACCCGCTCACCATCGATTGAATCGAAACCGATGGGCCTCGCAAGCGAACAGAGAAAAGCGTAGGGCCTGTCCAGACCGGGCAGGCAGACGTGGGGCATGGCCACGCCACGGCCAATGCCTGTCGACCCCAGCGCTTCACGAGCGGCAAGGGCCTCCCGGATGCGCTCAGGAGGGAGGCCGCTTTTCGCACCGAGCGCCTTTGCCGTAAACCTGAGGGCATGGGATTTGTCGTCGATGTGCACACGCACGGCAATCGATGCCGGGGTGATCAGGTCCGATATACGCATACTCTTACCCGTGCAAGGAAGCCCCTCTGAGAATCGGTGCGGCGGCTCAAACTTCAAGCCGCCCCCCAAGCTAGGGTAATTGAAATCGAGCTTCAGGTCAGCGGTTTGCTCCAACGGTCTCGGCGTCCAGCTTCATATTGAGCTGAAGCACATTCACCTTCGGCTCTCCGAGAATGCCAAGGAAGCGTCCTTCGATGCTTTGGTTCACAAGGTCGTGAAGCCGGGCCTCCGAAATCCCCCTCGTTTTCGCCACGCGCGGCGCCTGAAAATACGCCGCTGCGGGGCTGATATCCGGATCGAGGCCGCTCGCGGATGTCGTGACGAGATCAACGGGGATCGGGGCCGATGGGTTCTCAGCCTTCAACTTATCGGCATCCTGGGTGACGCGGTCGATCAGGCTCTTGGAGGTCGGCCCGGCATTGGCGCCGCCGGAATTGCTGGCATTGTAAGGCGCCGGAACCGTCTTTGCCGGATCGTTCGGGTCCGTGTCCGTCGTGGCCGATGGCCTGCCGTGGAAGTACCGCGCGTCAGCGAAGTTCTGGCCGATAAGTTCGGAGCCGATAACCTTGCCGTCTTTCTCGATCAGGCTTCCATTGGCCTGATGAGGGAAGATAAGTTGCGCGAGCCCGGTCATGCCTAGCGGGTAGGCCAAGCCTGTAATGACCGTGAGCGCGATGATCATGACGATAGCGGGTTGGATTTGTCTCAACATGATGGCTCTCCCTAGATCAACCCGCCTTTAACCGGACTCGATTAAAGGCGGAAAAGTGACCGATTCTAAAGTGTTAGAGCAGCTTATCCGCGTCCCAATGGACACGGGCTGCTCTAAGCAAGGCCCGCGGCGGAAACAACCATATCGATCAGCTTGATGCCGATGAACGGAACGATGATGCCGCCGACGCCGTAGATAAGCAGGTTGCGGGTCAGGATCTTCGAGGCTCCCAAGGGCCGGTAGCGCACGCCGCGCAGCGCCAGCGGGATCAGGAAGATGATGATCAGCGCATTGAAGATGATCGCCGAAAGGATCGCGCTTTGCGGCGTCGATAGGTGCATCACATTCAGCGCGTTCAGCTGCGGGTAGAAGGCAACGAACATCGCCGGGATGATCGCGAAGTATTTCGCTACGTCGTTGGCGATGGAGAACGTTGTGAGCGCCCCGCGCGTAATGAGGAGCTGTTTGCCGATCTCCACGATCTCGATCAGCTTCGTGGGATCGCTGTCGAGGTCGATCATGTTGCCGGCTTCGCGCGCCGCCATCGTGCCCGTGTTCATGGCCACGCCCACGTCAGCCTGAGCCAGGGCAGGGGCATCGTTCGTGCCGTCGCCGCACATGGCGACAAGCTTACCCTTCGCCTGCTCCTCGCGGATCAGGTTCAGCTTGTTCTCGGGCGTCGCCTGCGCCAGGAAGTCGTCCACCCCGGCTTCGGCTGCGATGGCGGCTGCGGTCAGCGGATTGTCGCCGGTGATCATGATGGTACGGATACCCATGCGCCGCAGCTCGGCAAAGCGCTCGCGGATGCCACCCTTTATGATGTCTTTCAGATGGACGACCCCGAGCAGGCGGCCATCTCTCGCGACTGCAAGGGGAGTCCCGCCCGCCGTGGATATCGCTTCGGCCGCACGCTCAAGCTCGCGCGGCACGGGCATGTGGGGATGGCCCGTCACCTGCCGGACATAATTGACGACCGCGTCGACAGCGCCTTTGCGGATTTGCTCGCCCTCGAGATCGACGCCGCTGATGCGCGTCTGCGCCGAGAAGGGGATGAAATGATGCGCGCTGAACTGGGCCATGTCCCGGCCCCTGATATCGTAGCGTTCCTTGGCCAGCACGACGATGGAGCGTCCTTCCGGCGTCTCATCCGACAGCGAGGCAAGCTGCGCGGCATCCGCAAGCTCCTTGTCGGTGACGTCCGGCAAGGGAATGAACTCCGACGCCTGCCGGTTGCCGAGCGTTATGGTGCCGGTCTTGTCGAGGAGCAGCGTATCCACGTCGCCCGCGGCCTCCACGGCGCGCCCTGACATGGCGAGCACATTGAAGCGCACAAGGCGGTCCATGCCCGCGATGCCGATGGCGGACAACAGAGCGCCGATGGTCGTCGGGATCAGGGTGACGAAGAGTGCGACCAACACGAGGACCGAGATGCTGCCTCCGGCATAGGCTGCGAAGCTCGGAATGCTCGCGACAGCAAAGACGAAGATGATCGTCATGCCCGCAAGCAGGATGTTCAGCGCGATCTCGTTCGGCGTCTTCTTTCGTTCCGCGCCTTCGACAAGCGCGATCATTCTATCGAGGAAGGTTGAGCCCTGCCCGGCCGTGATGCGGACCACGATCCAGTCCGAGATGACAAGCGTACCGCCTGTCACCGCCGAGCGGTCGCCGCCGGACTCACGGATCACCGGAGCGGACTCGCCGGTAATGGCCGCTTCATTTACCGATGCCACACCCTCGATCACGTCGCCATCGGAGGGAATGAGGTCGCCCGCTTCGACGAAAACGACATCGCCGGGCTTCAATTGCATCGCGGGGACTA
>JBAVVQ010000623.1:0-4171 GCA_049697375.1 Rhodomicrobium sp. | reverse complement strand
TGGGCCATTCGCCGGCCTGGGGTGACGGCTCGGCCTCGATGTATTCGCTGGTCACGGTTCGTGGTCCGCTTAGCCCCGCCGCGTTCGCCATCTGCGGAATGTCAGCCGAGAAGAAAAGCCGTTTCGTCAGATCTGGGGCAGGCAGGAGCCATCCCGGTTTTTCGGAGAGGCGCAGAATGCCGGTGACGGTTGCTTCGCCGCCTTTGATGTCGCCGCGATCGGCGACGCTCCTCGGCACGAAGCCTCGATTGACGAAGACGATGGCGTTGTTGAGCGTGAGCGGCTGGGGAAGCAGATAGCCGAATCCATCTTGCGTCTGCGCCCGCGCCTCCTCCGGCACTGGAACTAATATTTTGACCGTTTTCGTCTCGTCGAACGCGCCCGATGCTTTGACGCGGGTAAACTCCCGCGAGCGTTCATCCGCATTCGGCCGGGGCGGTTCGTAAGGAACGGGCGGCTCGGACAGCGCCTGTTCGAAACGGATGATGAGATCGTTCTTCCAGTCGCGGCGCTGCAATTGCCACATTCCGAGCGCGATCAGGATGCCGAACGCGCCAAGCGCGAAAAGCGTCAGAACGATCCGGCCTCGCAGGGTGGCCTGCCTGACGCTCGATTGAATGTCAGGCGCAACATGGCTCATCGGAATTGGCCTTCTTGAGCCTTGTTCGCGTATTGCAGTGCGATCATGGTCGCTTTGAAGGGGCGAAGAATAAGAAGCGGGAGTGCAATGGCGAGGGGAATCCACAGGACGGCGTGCAGCCAATAGGGCGGCGAATAGAGCGCTTCCACGATGAGAGCGCCGCCCGTAACGATGAAGCCGACAATGAGCATGATGAAGACGGCGGGGCCATCGCCCGAGTCGGCGAAGCTATAGTCCAGCCCGCAGGCGGAGCAGCGTTTCGCGATGGAAAGAAAGCCGTCAAACAACGGACCTTTTCCGCAACGGGGGCAGCGGCAGAATAATCCGGCGACCCAGGGCGAGACTCTTGCTTGAACCGCCATTGCAACCTCCGGCCCTCAGGCTCCAAGCAACATTTGTCGGGTTTACACAGACGTCGTCCGGAAAGGCAGAGCCTTATCCGGATCGTAACTGGTTGAAGCGCCGTGCTTTTTGCGATCCCGGCTCGCGCTTCGCTTGGCCGGGATGACAATTCGTCCGCCAGATTGGCGGCATTTGCTTAGCCCACAGCGTACGCCGGTCCGGCGCCCCAGACATAGATGCTGGCGAAGAGGAACAGCCAGACCACGTCGACGAAATGCCAGTACCAGGCGGCCGCTTCGAAGCCGAAATGCCGCTCCGCCGTAAAGTGCCCGGCGATGGCCTGGTAAAGGATCACGGTCAGGAAAATCGTCCCGATGATCACATGCGCGCCGTGGAAGCCGGTGGCCATGAAGAAGGTCGAACCGTAGACGTGGCCAGCGAATGTGAAGCCGGCATGCCCGTATTCATAGGCCTGACAGGCGGTAAAGAGCAGCCCAAGGCATATCGTAAGAATGAGGCCGAGGATGAGCCCTCTCCGGTTGCCATTCATGAGCGAATGATGAGCCCAGGTCACGGTCGTCGCCGATGTGAGAAGCACGAGCGTATTGAAGAGCGGAAGCTCCCAAGGGTCGAAGGTATGTCTGAAGGCGCCGTCTGCCGTGGGTATAGGAGGCCACTTGCCGCCGAGCACCTGGTCCCGGCCGACGACGCCAACCTGCAGGCCATCGGCGATCTTGTGAACGTCGGCGGGGAAAAGAGACACGTCGAAATAGGCCCAGAACCAGGCGACGAAGAACATCACCTCGGAGGCGATGAAGAGGATCATGCCGTAGCGGAGCGAAAGCTGGACGACGGGCGTATGATCGCCCTTGTAAACGCCCTCGATGACGACATCGCGCCACCATAAGAACATGGTGATCAGCACGCCTACCGCGCCCGCGGCGAAAATCCAGGGACCCCTTATTCCAAAGACGCCGTCGCCGCTCGACTTCATCCAGATGATCGCGCCGATTGCGAGGAAGAGCGCAGCAACCGACCCCACAACAGGCCAGGGGCTGGGATCGACCAGATGATAGTCGTGATGCTTGACGTGTTCCTCAGCCATGAATTTCTCCGAAGGACTTTAAGCCGGATTTTGAGTTCGTAACGTTGCGTCGGCTTGTTCCCGCCGCGGCTTCTGCACTTTGTAGAAGGTGTAGGATAGTGTCATATCCCGGACGGTCTTTGCATCCCGGTCTTGAAGGATGGCGGGATCGATGAAGAAGGAGACGGGCATCTCGACGGCTTCGCCCGGCTTCAGCGTCTGCTCGGTGAAGCAGAAGCACTGCACCTTCGTGAAATACTGTCCCATGACGTCGGGGCTGACATTGAATACGGCGGACCCTGTGACAGTCTCCTTCGAAAGGTTCGTCGCGCGGAAAAACGCGAGCTTATTCTCCCCGATGTGAAGCGTCACTTTCGGCTCGACCGGCTCGAAGCTCCAGGGAAGGCCCGACGTAACATTTGCGTCGAAGCGCACAGTGACCATGTCGGGCGCCACGGTCTCCGGCGCGGCGGCGGCGCGTCGGGGCGTTCCGGCCCAGCCTGTTTTCGCGCAGAAAATCCGATAAAGCGGCACAGCCGCGAAAGAAAGTCCGACCATCACAGCCACGAGCGCCACGAGCCCCAACGCGGTGCGCCGGTTGCCGGAACCTCCTGCTGTTCTACCTTCAAAGGGGCCGGTTCGCGACATTGGCTCCAAGCCTGACGATTGTCACAAGGAAGAACATCAAGGCGATGGCCGCGAGCGCCCACGCTATTGCGATGGAGCGCAACCTCTGCCGTCGCTTCGCCGAGGCGTCAAACATTTGCGGAGTCGGGCGCCGCCGTTCCCAGTCCGCGCTGGGGACTTTATCGTCCGAGCCCAAAGCCATGATCCACCCAAAGCGCGCCGAAAATCGCAAAGAGGTAAAGGATTGAGAAGGTGAAGAGCTGCCGGGCCGCTTTATCGGCCTCGAACCCGTCTCGGACGCGGAAAACGCGCCACGCCATGAACAAAAACCCGGCGCCAAGCGCCGCAGCGACGGCCGCATAGCCGTATCCGGCGAATCCAAGCAAAACCGGCAGAAATCCCGAAAGCGCCGTCGCGGCCGTGTAGATGAGGATTTCCAGACGCGTGTGGTCCGGGCCATATACGTTTGGCATCATCGGCACGCCGGCGCGGGCGTAATCGCGGGAGCGATAGAGCGCAAGCGCCCAGAAATGCGGCGGCGTCCAAAGGAATATGATTAGAAAGAGCGCGAAGCCCTCCCAGGAAAGGCCAGGCGATGCGGCGGCCCAGCCGATCATCGGCGGCAGCGCGCCTGCCGCGCCGCCGATTACGATGTTCTGGGGCGTGCGCCGCTTCAGCCAGTGCGTGTACACGACGAGGTAGAAGACGATGCTGGCCGCCAGAAGCGACGCCGCAACCCAATTGACGAGCAGCCCCAGGCTAAGGACGGAAAAGGGCGCGAGAAAAAGCCCGAAGGCCGCTGCTTCCTCTCGCGGAATAAGGCCGCGCGGAATTGGCCGCTTGGCGGTGCGCTGCATGAGGCCGTCAATATCGGCGTCGTACCACATGTTGAGCGAGCCTGCCGCGCCCGCGCCCATAGCAATGAGGATCAAGGCTGTAATCGCGAGCACGGGATGAAGATGCACCGGCGCAATCGCCATCCCCACCGCCGCCGTGAACACGGCGAGCGACATCACGGTTGGCTTCATGAGCGCGATGTAGTCGCCAGCCGACGCAACGGTGGCTGGCGTTGAAGAGTTGCTGGCGACGGAGACTTGAACTTCGCTCATGATCTTCTTTTGTACTTTTCCTATACGATGCGTGGCAGCTCTTCATAGGAGTGGAAAGGCGGAGGCGACGGCAGCGTCCATTCGAGCGTCGTGGCTCCAGCGCCCCATGGGTTCGCTCCGGCTTCCTTCTTATCGGCGAAGGCCTTCCAAAGCACGTAAAGGAAGACGAGTAGGGCCGCGCCGCTGATGTAAGAGCCGATGGACGACACGAAGTTCCATCCCCAATAGGCATCGGCGTAGTCGGCGTACCGTCTCGGCATCCCTGCCGCGCCAAGGAAGTGCTGCGGGAAGAAGGTGAGGTTGACGCCGATGAATGTGAGCCAGAAGTGCAGTTTGCCGAGAGACTCAGAGTACATGTAGCCCGACATT
>JBAVVQ010000622.1:0-3620 GCA_049697375.1 Rhodomicrobium sp. | reverse complement strand
AGGTGAAACGCATCTTCTCCGATAAGAAAGAGCCAGGAGTCATAGAAAGGGTTGACTCGCATCGAATTTCCTCCGGTTGAGTTCAGCGGGCAAGCGCAGTTGACAGTCCACGATTGGCTGATAGGCGGGTTGGAAGCGTATCAATTCGAAGCCTGCGGCGAAGGCCCCGCGACAGAACGTCGGCAGAAATAGAAACTGCCGCAACGGACAAGAGCAGGATTAAAGCCGTGTCGAGCCGCAGTTCCGAAATCGCGGCATCCACATAATAACCGAGCGTGCGGACCCCCAAGATCCCGAAGATCGCGCTTTCGCGAAGGATAATCTCCCAGCGGTAAAGCATGTAAGCGAGGAACTGGCCGTAAAGCCGGGGCGTGGTGTCAAAGAAGTAAAGATTGACGCCTTTGGGTGCGTCGGCCCGGAAGGCGAGCTCATCCGTCTGCCGCCCGAGGAGGTAGCCCACAATGGCTCCGTTATGCAGCGAGAGCGCTATGATGGCGGGCAGCATCGACGGTCCCATCAGCTGGAGGAGCAGGTAGGCCAGCATATATTCCGGCGTCGAACGCGCGATGACCAAGAGCACGCGGCCAAGATAGTGCCCCGCGCGGCCGAGGAAACGCCTGGAGACGATTGGGTAAAGCGCCAGCGCGAGGATTGCTGCGGCTACAAGGGCTATCTGCGCCAAGATGAACGTCTGCAGCGCGCCGGGCAGGGCCTGCCGAAAGATGATGGCGGAAAACCACTCACCCAGCGCGCTCCAGGTTTCTCCACCGGCCAAGTTGCCATTGCGCAAGGGCGCTGGAACAATGTCATGCCCGAAAAACCGGGCGAGATTGTTCAATGTCGAGCTGCCGCCCGTTGTTTCCGGCAGGACCAGCAAGCTTGCAATAATAAGAAACGGCACAGTCGCCGGCCGCGCCCAAAGCCTTCGCGTTCCTATCAGCGCGTAGAAGCAAAGGAGCAGCGCTATCGCTTCGGAGTAATGCCCTTGCTTGAAGTAGGATTCTAGATGGAAGCCGATGGTCGGCAAACCGATAAAGCCAAGAACCAGCGTTGAACGCATGCCGCATTCGAACCTATAGAGCGTATAGGTTTTAAGAGTTGCCGCAATCAGGGGCAGGCGCGCGAAGGCAAATCGAGAGATTGCTGAGGCGCCTGCCGGCAAAACTCGCTCAGCGGAGGCATCGGCTTCCTCAATCATCTCAGCGCTAACCTTCGCAAAATATCCAGCATAAGGGAGCGCAATCGCGAGGACGCCTGTCGCCGGAGACAACCCTGTGATTTGGATAAGAAGAAGCGCCCAGAACAACTCATGGATGGAGCGGAGAAATGCCGCCAACAGGCGAACCGTTCGAAACCGGTCGAACACGATCCCCAGGAGAAGACCCGCGGCCGCTCCCATCGTCACCCCAAGCACAGCGAACGCAACGGTCCAGATCACGCTCCACAATTCGATTGCAGAAAAAGCGGGGGTGAGCGCGCCCGCAAGCAGACGCTTGAATTCCGCTGCCGGGTCTAGCGCACTGATCGCGAGGTCGGCGAAGAAAAGCGCCGCGACGGCGATGAAGAGGAAGAAAAGGCTGGCTGAGCGGTAGCTAAGGCGTGGCAATGGAAGAGCTAGGTTCATACAAGCTCTCCCTCGAAAAAAGGAAGAAGCCGCTCGTAACTGAGCCGTTTAGCGGGCTCGTCCAGAACGATCCGGCCTTGCTCCAACAAGATAACTCGCGCCGCGTACTCAAGCGCGAGGCGGATATCGTGCAAGGCGAAAATCTTAGTTTGATGCCTTGCCGAGAGAAGCCGCAACACCTCTCCCGCTTGCACCCGGTCTAATGCGGATACGGGTTCATCGCCGAGAAGGATGGGCCTGCCATTATAAATGGCGCGCGCAGCCGAGACCCGTTGCTGCTGGCCGCCCGATAGCTCGCCCGCCTTGGCAAAAATCTTGTCCGAAAGTCCCACCGCACTCAGGACTTGGCTAACGGCTTCCACCTCTCCCGCGGGGGGCCAGATGAGTGTGCGTAGATTGTACAGCGCCATGTGCCGGTCGAGCCGGCCCATAAATACGTTGTGGAAGACCGATAAATTGGCAACCAGCGCGCTCGCTTGCGGCATCAGAGCGGCGCGTTCCGCACAGCTCCGGTAAATTAGATTGATAAGAGTGGACTTGCCGGCGCCGGAGCGGCCCATGATGGCAACGCGCTCTCCCGCCTCGATTTGAAGCGAGATATTTTGAAGCACCGGCTTTCCGCCATAGCCAGCCGTTACATTTTCGAGCGCAATAGCTGCGGCCATGACACCACCACGCCTCAGTCGAGCTTGGTCGCTGCGGCCACGTCCTCGATGGGTTTGTATTGGTCGTTGGATACCGGAATGAATTTAGAGCGGGCGAAAAAGCCGAGTATTTCCTTATCTTCAAGCCCGAGGATGGCTTGTTTTACCTTATCCTTAAAGCCCGCGCCGAATGTCTTGTCCACGTCGCCCCGGATCGTGAACTGATAGTCCGGAAAGGCCGGCGTCTCCCAGATTACCGTAACCTTACTGTCCTCGACTTTCCCGGCCTTCTTTTCTGTTTCGTATACAGTATAGTCCATCGCGCCAAGCTGATAGGCTCCCGATTGGACGAGTTGAAGCGTGCGCGAGTGATCGCCAGAGAAGCCGACGCGGCTGAAAACTTCATCGGGGCCTTTGCCCAGGTTCTTCCTGATGTAATATTCCGGCATGACGCGGCCTGAGGTAGAGGAGCGCGAGCCGAAGGTGAAAGTCTTGCTTGCAATTCCCGCCGGGAATTCTTTGGAAGGCTTCAGGCCAGTTTCCACATTTGCGATAAAGTACGATTTGAAATTTACGTCCTCGGCGCCCTGCGCGATCGCCTCGGAGCCGGGGACGGCACGCCGCGCCTGAAAGCCGGTGAAGCCGCCGAACCAGGCGAGCTGCACGTCATTATTGGTGAAAGCGGTGACAGCGGCCGGGTAAGTTTTCACTGGCACATACTTAACGCGCGTTCCAAGACGGCCCTCGAGATATTGCGCAAAGCGGCTAAACCGTTCCACAAGCCGCGTCTCGTCCTGATCGGGGATTGCTGTAAAAATGAAGGTTGGCGACGCGGCTGAAGCGGCGCCGGAAGATAACGCAAAAACGAGGAAGGCAACTTTTGAGAAAGCACGGATCATGGCAAAGCCCCGCAGAGTTGCGATACAAATAGTTTTACGGGGCTCGCCCGCCTGCCGTTGCACACGATCTTTCCGATTTATGTCAATTCGCTGTGAAGGCGATGACGATGAACATGCCGAAGCCCTGGCGTATTTGTGGGCGTTGCGCTTCAGGCTGGCTTTTGTCCCACACCGATGAAAGCTTTTGCTTGCAGTGCGACAGGACCCTTGCCAAAGCGCATTTCTAGGCGCGCCCAGAATGCTTCGAGCACTTCCGGCGCACGCTCAGCGAAGCTCGCGAGCATCGCGGTCATGCCGGGGGCGAATTCCACGCGTTCCGCCAGCCATTGCGCTGAGGGCGCCGTAAGCAAAGCCGTTGCGATGATTATCTCAATTTCCCAAAGTCCGGCTGCCTCGAAGAGAGCTTGAAAGCGGTCGCGGCCGGTAAAGCGCAATTGTGCAGGAAGCTCACCC
>JBAVVQ010000621.1:0-2357 GCA_049697375.1 Rhodomicrobium sp. | reverse complement strand
GCCTGTTCCACCCGCTCTTCCATCTCGCGGCCGATCTCCTTCGTGTCCGGGGCCCCCGCGCAGAGGACCACCTGTGCGCCCGGCCGGATGTATTTCACGGCGTCGACCAGATGAATGATCCCCTTCTGGCGGGTGATCCGGCCGACGAAGAGTACGAAGGGCTTCTCGGGGTCGATTCGATACTTGGCCAGGACGGCCTGATTGGGAGTTGGCCTGTACTCGCTCAAATCGATCCCGTTATGGATGATCCGAATCCGGTCGTTGGGAACTCCATAAAGGGAATTAACGTCCTTGCCCATCGCCTCGGATACGGCGATTACGCCGTCGGCATTCTCGTAAGCGGTCCGCTCGATCCAGGAACTCGCTCGATAAGCGGAGCCGAGCTGCTCGACCTTCCAGGGGCGGTGGGGTTCCAGAGAATGCGTCGTCAGGACCAGACACGCCCCGGTCAGCTGCTTCGCGAGACAGCCGGCCAGGTGGGTGTACCATGTGTGGCAATGGACGATGTCCACGCCCTCGAGCATCCCCGCCATGACCAGGTCCTTGAGCATCGTCTCCTGAAACATCTTGTGCCGGGGATCCTGGCAAGGCAGTTCGAAAGCCGGGTTGATCCCCCGGACGGTGAGGTTCCCGTCGCGGATGTCCTGGTCGCCGAAGCAGATGACCGAGACGTCATGACGCCCTCGCTCTGCGCTGGCCAGTTCCCGGGTGAGATATTCGACGTGGACCCCTGCGCCCCCATACACGTGGGGCGGGTACTCGTTGGTCAAAATTGCTATCCGCATACGAGACCTCCTGGATCGACCACGGTCCCCGCTGCATTCTGCGCCTGAGACCCGATGCTCTATGTCCTCCAGGCCCGCTAGGTCCTTACGCCACCTGATGGTCTCACCATCGGTATCCCAGCCGGCCTCCATGTCGCCTTAAGCCACCTGATGGTCTCACCATCGGTATCCCCGCCGGCCTCGATGTCGGTATTTTCGTATCCGGCTAGAGCGGCCTGATTGATCTCCTCCAGGGTGGCGCTTACGGGAACGGTGACCTCGACGTCGCCATATTCCAAAACTTCTCGCCAAAGCCTGACGCGCACCCTTTTTGTGGCTTTTTGCATGCCCCGGTTTCCCTTGGTCCGCCCCGCCTCCGCCCCGCCAAGCGCAACAGAAAGGATAGCACACCGTGAGGCGTCCCCCTATCCCGATCTTCGGACGCAACTCGCCGACCAGCTCTGTTAGCATTTCGCACCGATGTCCGCTATCTCTGCTTAGCCGCTATCAAGGTCGAGGGTGGAACGTCCAAGATATCCAGTTTAGGTCTGAATTATCGGAAGTTTCAGATCGTCAGCGCGCCTGAAAGAGAAGCCGAGGCTGAGATCAGTGCGAAGGTCATTGCGGCCGATGGCCACATCGTGGCCGCCCGCATATTTGACGGGAACGCTCCGGTGAAGTCGTCAGAGGAAGCGGACGCCGCAAAGGCGCTGAACGAAGCATTCGGAAAAATCTTGTCCGCCCTTATCCCCTGGACGGCGAACGTGATCGCGGGAGGCGGTGAGAAACCTTCGCCTGCCCCGGCCCAGCCAAAGGGACGCGGGCAGACGTGCGGGTAAAAAGGGATGTGACTATGAAGAGTGGTCGGCAGAGGCGATCGAAAAGCGGCAAGAGAAATTGGCCGAACTTTGCTCTTAAGGTATGGCCGAGTTACACCGGCGTGCTGAAAGAATGACTCCTGTTGCACTGCTGCGATTCCATAGGTGAACCAGACCGTGATTCCCTCTCGGCATTGATTCGGAGGAGGGCATTACGACGGCGCTGACCATAAGAGGCGATCGCAGCCCAGCGGTCTTACGCAAACTGGCCGAGGCCGAAGCCGATACGCGCGTGGCGCGGCGTCTGCCCGCGATCGCGAATGTGCTTTCGGGAATGAGCAGCCGGTGCCGCCGCGATCCCGCGCGGTCATGGATCGCCTGCCTCTTCGTCCAATATCGCGAGAACGCCGCGCACCGGCGTTTCGATCCAGTCGGGCCGATGATTGGCTTCGTAGTCGACTTCATAAAGCGCCTTGCTCAAGGCGTAGAAGCGCAGCAGCTGCCGCCGGCGTGCCCGATCCTTGATCCAGAGCGGGCTGCCGCACACTGTCGCCTCATAGGCACTCAGGAAGGCAATGGCCGCAAGGCGCCGCCATTCGGCGGCGACCGCGCGGGCGCGAGGCGCTGCTTCCGTCAGGCGCTGGCCGACATCGCGCACCACCGTCTCGGCCACATAGGAGAATGAGCGCAGCATGCCGGCCACGTCGCGCAGCGGCGAGCTCTTGAGGCGCCTGTCGGCGCCCGGGCGCAACGGCTCGCCTTCGAAATCGACGAT
>JBAVVQ010000620.1:0-3160 GCA_049697375.1 Rhodomicrobium sp. | reverse complement strand
CTGTCCGCAAGGCGCTCTATATGGCGGCGCTCGTCGCCATCCAGCACAATCCCGTCATGCGCCTCTTCGCCGATAAACTTAAACGGAACGGCAAGCCTGCCAAAGTCGTCATTACCGCCGTCATGCGGAAGCTCATCGTCACCTTGAACGCCATCCTCCGCTCGGGCGAACCTTGGAGCCATGCGAAAACCGCTTGACTCCAAAGACGGTAGATAGGGCGTGACCGCCCTTCCGGGATGACGAGACTGTGAACTCTTCAACCGGGGCGCCATCGTCAGTCGATCAACGCAGGTCCCGTTCGAATAACTGGCTCGGCAGATGATGGTCCTGGCGCCAGGCATCCCAGGCGACATCGGTCGGCCCCGTCACAAATTCCACAACGGTCCAATTTGCGCCGGACCGCTTCAGCAGAAAGAAGCAGCCGCCGGAATCGAATGCGCCATTTCTTTCCTCTTCGGCATACTTGGTCTTGCTCCAGTCGATCTTCCTGCCGCCTGGTCGCTGAAGGAAAACGTCGCCAAAGGCCCACCCATCCATGACGTTGAGCCGATGCACGACAAATTCGACCGGCCCCTCGGTTTCCTTTTCGAAGACTGGCCTGGCGGCATCCAACAGCTCTTTACGGAGCCGCGAGCCATGCGGAGGTTGAGTGACGTTTTGTGCGACCGCGGATGAAAATCCCAAAATCAAAAGCACGAGCGATAGAACGAGTTTGCGCATGGAAGTCATGTCCCGTCTCAAAACTTCATTTTTGAAGGTGTCCGCTATGTCGCGGATGAGAGATAGGTATCTTAAACCAGTGGCGGGCGAACGCGCTGCTTCCAAGTTTGCAGTTGCCAGCTATTGCGGCGAAGCAGGGATCTCAAAATCCAAGGGTCCAGTTGCGCGATGCGAATATCGCGCGCAACCAAGATGGGAGAGGGCCGGGCGCCGTTGGTTCCGGCCTTTCAAGGATATCGGCTGGAGCGAGCCCGGTCCGATACTATCCGCCTCACTGAGGGCGTGAGGGAGTGAAAGACTGCCCGCATCCGCAGGTGGATTCGGCATTCGGATTGTGGAAGATGAAATTGCCTCCTCCCAGCTTTTCGACATAATCGACGCGGGTGCCCTTGATGAGACCGGTGACGCCTTGGTTGACGAATATCGGAACGCCGCTTGCCTCGATGGTCGTTTCGCCCTCATTGGCTGCAGGCGCAAGATCAAACCTGAATTGCAGCTCGGCGCAACTGCTCGGTATCAGGGTAAGCCGGACGCCCGTAGCCTTTCCTTGATCGCGGCCGATCGCTCGCTTGAGTACGCTTGCCGCGCTTTCCGAAAGCTCCAGCATCAGGCCCTCGGGAGCCGCACCCGCCGCGGGAGCCGCAGGAGCTGGATCCTTGCCGAAATGGAGCTGTTTCAGCGTGCGGTCCATGACCGCCCCCTCGCCATTGCATTCGAAACCGATGCCTTCCACTCCATCGAAGATGGGCGTCATATGGCATCTTCCATCATCGGTTTCCGGCGCGTCCCTGCGAACCAGCATGGGAGTCTTTTGCGGGAACGCCACGACTGTCTCCCCGTACTCCATGGGGCATCTATTTCTCTTTCCGCATGCGCAGCGGTTGTCGGACTCATCGGTCATAGTCATTTCTCCGAATTCTGACGCTTTCCGTGAGCTGAACTCGACCGCATGACCGGATGTGGCGCCTGCTGTAATCGATCGTCCGCTGCGCGTTTCTTGGCCTCCGCAAGAGGGAGACGCGAATAGTCAGCTAGTTTGCGTAAGAGAGTAGCAACTTCACTTACGTGCGTCATGTCCGTGTTTTCCCTGACGGCAACGTCTCGCGAGCCGCCCTATAGTTATTGCGGATTGTCGGCAAGAATTCAATGCGGAGGGCTTCGCCCCCAACCTGGAGAGACAGCCGCCGCTCCCTTCCTTTTCCTGGCCGGGCGCATTCGACATCATCGCCGATGCATGCGCAATACAAGCAATATTGCATGGGACAGTAGCAACGATTAGCGCAATAGGATGGATTTTGCCGGGGCGCCTGGACCGCTTCGGCCGAGCCCGGTCGGGACCCAACCAACGAGTTCGGAACGGAGCGGCGGTTTGCGGCAAATGTCGGCCGCTCGCGCTTCGAGGGCCGGCCCGAGGAGGCAGGCTCTCCGGTCCGGTTGCGACGAAGGGCCTCAACCTCCGGCCCGTCCGTCTTGGAGTTGACGTTCGCATTCGCGGAAGGGCCGAAATCAGCCGTGCTCCCGGCCGGGAGGCGGCGCCGTGGCCCGCTCATTTTTGGACGGTGATCACGACCTTCTGGTAAAGGCCGCCGAAAAACGACTCTTTATGCGTGTGGACGGGAACGCCCGGAGGCAGCCACTTCGTGAGTTCCTCGCGCCATAGATCGAGAGCGAAGGGCTCAAGCGTCGCGAGAACCGGCCGCCACAGGTAGCGCAGAGGATGCCAAGGCTGGGGCAGAGCATAATCTACGATAACAATCTTGCCGCCTCGTTTCACAACCCGGATGAGTTCGCTCAGCGTTTTTTCGCGGTGGGCCATCGGTTGCTCGTGAAGGAGGAAAAAAGCAAGCGCCCGATCGTAACTAGAGGATGGCGCATCGAGTTTGGCCGAATCCATGTGTAGGAGGTGCGTTGGCGCCGTCTTTGGCAGCTTTTGCGCAAGGTTCTGCAATTGAAGGGGGATGACATCGACGACGTCGAGAAGGCCGCCGCTTTGCGCAATGCGCTGTGAAAGCCTGGGCGTCAAATCGCCATAGACGCAGGCGACCTGCAGCGTGCGCCCAGGCAAAGCCTCTCCAAACTCGGCAAAGACCGCGTTGCATAGGCGCGCGTAATTTCCCCAGAGAATGAGGTTGACGAGCCAAGGGCGCTCGAAGACGCGGATCGCTGCCGGATGAATATAGGCCCACCAATAATGGGTCGTAAGGTAGTGCGGAATTGCCTGTTCCGGTTCGACGCTACTTAAAGGAAAGTCGTTAGCAAATTCGGTCCGCGAAACTGTCCCTGCCATAAAACACCACTTCCCTTAAGCCTACGTTGGAGCTTCTAGGTTTCTCACGATTTGACATGAAATCAAATGGTCTAAGTTGACGCCATCCATGAAACCGCTCTCCAAAGCCTATCCCATGTGGGATACGATCGGCCGCGCTTGGGTATGGTGAGG